>DAOQAA010000024.1:0-30122 GCA_035353675.1 Methanoregula sp.
GAGGGGGTATACCCCCTCCTGAAAAATTCTTGGGTGGGTGCAGGGGGTCACCCCCTCCCCCCATCCGCAGAACAGGAAATTTTTTTTTGTACTTTTGGCTCTGTTGATATCCTCAAATCAAGTTCCATACATTGTAGATTTTCTTGGAACCAACCGCAAACACTGTGATTGGGGAAGGATTTACCATGAAAAGCCCACACGGTTATTCATCATGTTTGCTTGAGTCGGGACTCATGTGCGTTTCAACAGAGCCGATTTATCGTAAAATGTTAATGCTCTGGTCACCAATTCACAAAGCAGACACGTCATGCTTTTCCTGGAGTTTTCCCGGTGTTGTGAAGAGATTGAGAAAATCTCCGGCCGCCTCGATATGATCGATGTGATAAGCCGGGTCCTGCCCGGACTTTCACCGGAAGAACTCCCGGTCTTTGTCCGGTTTATCATAGGAAGGATCTTTCCCGACTGGAGTGCACAGAAACTGGGGATCGGCCCGAACCTGCTTTACGAAGCCGTTGGTTATGTTGTCGGGATCAAAAAGGATGCTGTGATTGGGAAAATCAATAAAAGCGGGGATGTCGGGAAGGCCGTAGAAGAACTCCTTTCAAAAAAATCGCAGGTTTCGTTATCCCACCAGGACCTCGAAATTGTTGAGGTATACAACAAACTCATCAGTATAGCCGCCCGCGGCGGTGTAACTTCCCAGAAAGAGAAAGTGCGTACAGTCAAACTGCTGCTGGGGGATGCAAGCCCGCTCGAAGGACGGTACCTTTCCCGTATTATGCTTGAGGAACTCCGTATCGGAGTTGGTGAAGGGAGTGTCCGGGAAGCGATTGCCAAAGCTTTCTCCGTTGACCCGGCTCTTGTCGAACACGCGATGCAGGCAATTAACGATCTGGGGGAGGTGGCACGTCTTGCCCGTATCGGGCCGGATGCCCTCCGGGATGTCCACATCACCCCCTTCCATCCCGTGCGGATGATGCTTGCCCAGCAGGGCTCGATTATGGGCATGGTGCAGGAGCATGGGGAAATAGCGGCAGAATTCAAATACGACGGATCGAGGTTCCAGTTCCACAAACAGGGGGATTCCGGGAAGATGTACTCCCGCAGGCTCGAAGATGTCAGCGGGGCACTTCCCGACGTTATCGAACTGTTGCAGGGAACGACTTCACATGATGTAATCCTTGATGGTGAAGTAATTGCGATAAAAGACGGCAAGCCTATGCCGTTCCAGTCAGTGCTCAGGCGTTTCCGGCGCCGGCACGATATTGCCGAAGCACAGGAAGAGATCAAAATGGTGCCTAACGTCTTTGATATTCTCTATCTTGACGGAAAGACCCTTATTGATCTTCCATTTCTTGAGCGTCGGAAGATCCTTGTTGAAGTGACAAAACAATTCGTAGCGCCACAGGTAGTAAGTTCCGACCCGAAAGTAATCGAAGACACATACAACCGGGCACTGGCCGCAGGCCATGAGGGGATCATGCTCAAGGTCCCCGATTCGCCGTATACACCGGGCCAGAGAGGAAAGAACTGGATCAAAATAAAACCCGAAGTGGATACGCTGGACCTTGCGGTTATCGGGGCTGAATGGGGCGAAGGAAAACGGGCGCATGTTTTTGGTTCCTTCCTTATGGCCTGCCAGGACCAGGGAAAACTTATCCCGCTTTCCCGCGTTGCTACCGGTTTCTCCGATGAGCAGCTGGCCGAGGTGTATGAACTGCTCAAGGACACTGTGATCTCAAGTGCTGGAAAAGAAGTGGTTTTTGAGCCGGGTCTTGTCTTTGAAGTGGGGTATGCAGAACTTCAGGTAAGCCCGACATACGAAGCCGGGTTCGCCCTCCGTTTCCCGCGTTTTATCCGGCTCAGGGATGACAAGGACACGACAGAGATAGAAACGCTCGACAGCATAAAAGAGCGGTACCAGAAACAGTCCAAATCGGCACAGGCCTACCAGAAATAAACTACCCAAACGAGAAGAGAGTCCGTTGTGTCCGCATCTCCGGGACAAGTGTGCTGTGCTGCTGCCAGTAATCAAATCCGATTTTGGCTGATGCAACGGTAACAGCAGCATCAAGTGACTCGCAGGAAACCGGGGGTGATGCCATTGCCTTCCGGGTGGCTTCCCGGATCACCCAGGTTCCAAGCGGTGCCCAGTAATCGCTGGAGATGTGGCGCAACACAATCACCCGGGCAGACCGTCGGATATTTTTCAGATATTCGCACACACCAAGCCGTGCAGAGTAATATGCACCGGATATAGGCGAGTATCCCTGTTTTTTCATTCCTTCCCGGTCTTCAACGATTACTTCAGAATCCCCGGCCCACAACGTTTTGCGGCCCCAGATCTCAATCATCTCGTACCGCCAGTCTCCTGGCGCGAGGATACAGACAATCCGGTTCCCGAAAATTTCCCCGGAAAAGACATGGTATTCATCAATGGAAGGGAACCGGGAGATCTCTTTTTTTAATGCCGAAGAAAGCGTGTCGTCAACAGCGGTAATCGCCCAGCGGGTCGGTACAAAACGCCGGTGTTTGCCGAGAAGCCCGGCAGTCATGAGTTTTGTGATCTCATAGACATCGCTTCCGCTCGTACTGAGTTCAACGCATGCGTCAGTTGCCCTGATGTCGGTGTCTGATGTGATCCTGTCAACAACCCGGGCCACCTGAGCGCTGCCGATGACATCAAGGTTCCGTACTTCCCCGGAAAATCCCACCGGGGCAACCGTGCCGTCAAAGGTCATCGCAAACGAGACCGGTTTTTCAAACGCCACATCCACATCAAGAGGGCGGGACGATAGCGCGATCTCGTGAAGATTCCCGGTGAAACGCTGGAGCGGCGATCTACCGCGGATTGTCCGGGCCCGTATACTCACAATATCCTCAATTCCGAGGTTCCTCCCCAGCCAGTCAGGAGGGTGATCGCTGTCATCAATCATGAGCGGGCCGCCCATGACCTCCGGATAACCAAAACTTCCGATAAAGACCGATGGGGCTCGTCCCTGGTAACTTGTAGAGGGTTTTACATCAGCCTGTGCATGGAACCTGCTTGTAATAGGACACCGTGGCAGACCGCACAATCCTTTCCCTTTACACAGGATGCACTGCATGAGATCGAATCACCCGGCTTTTTACGCCGGACTTAATTTATAGGTACTCGAATGGGAACTGATGAATCAAAGCTGAATCCGGTCAGCCCTGATAACATGACTGTCAATGTCGCAGAACGAGATCCGCCAGCCTGCATCGAACCGTGCCCCGCACTCCGGGCAGATTAGGATCACCCGGTAAAGATCCTTTGTGGATTTTACCGGACTCTCCTTTCCGTCTTGTCTCGCATTTATGCTGACAAATGATGTATGGAACCCGTATTCATAACCGCAGGAAGGGCACGTGTGCAGTTCCTCACCCGGCTTTATTGGTTTTATTTCTGCAGAGATGGCCATGTCCGTCACTGTTCACTCGTTGGGAATATGAGGGACTTAATCTTTCGTTTTCCTGCACGAATGGCAACAGATTCGATAACTTCCCGCGCATTTTTCCGGCCATTTATTGTCGCATGCTCCTGGCCAAACGGTGACGGGGTGAGAGCCAGCGTTTCTTCGATCTTCTTTTCAAGTATCTCTTTTGTCAGGGTCCGTCCGTCAACGGCAGTACCTGCACCGATATCGACAATTTTCTTTGCATTATTCTGCTGCTCGGTATGATTCGGGTCCATGACAATAAGGACCGGTTTATTAAAGAGCAGGGCTTCATGAAGCGTAGTAAGTCCGCCATGCACGATGGCAATCCGCGCTCCTGCGAGATATTCATGCAGGTGGGGCACATACCCATGGGTGATATAATTGTCAGATGATTCCGGAAGAGCGGCACCGGAAAAGAAGACGTCGAAGACGAGATCTTTTCTTTCATCAGCAATTGTTTTCAGCATCCTGTAGAGTGGGAGCTTATAGGGCTCACCCCCAAAACTCACAAAGATTGACTTCTGGCGGTTTTGGTACCGTGACAAATCCACATCACAAAGCGGCCCGGTAAAATGATAACGCTGACGTTCCCCTTCGCGGATAAGGAGATTGTATTCGCTCACGGTCTGTGGAGGGGCATAATCAGGTACGATCACTGCATGAGCCAGGTGCAGGTACCTGCCGACTACCAGGTTAAGAATTCTCCAGACGATATTCTTTTTTCCTTCCGGGCCGCTGAACCGGTTCTGGTTGGTGATAAAGATTACCGGCACCCGCCGGAAACGTGACGTTATGACTCCCGCATACATCGTGTCGCAGATCACACAATCAATCCGGTGCTCGATAATCATCCGGCGGACGCGGAGCCCGGAGCGGATAAGGTTGAATACAACCCATTTCGAGCATATGAGGGTCTTTTTAAGAGAGAAAAAACCGTTTTCCCCGTCAATACAGACCTCACGGGCTCCCCGGTACATATTAATACACCCATGGTCGCGGAAAAAATCATAGGATTTTCCGTACGCAAGATAACTGACGGAATGGCCGTGTTGTTCAAGGTAGTGGCCCAGATGGATACACCGGGACGCATGCCCAAACCCTTCCCCGCACACAACAAACATTATCCGCATTTTTCCTCACTTTAAAAAGACTGGTGCCAGGATGTGTGTTAAAATTTCAGGTATTTTGTTATGCCAGAGTACAGGAATACCATTGGCACTTCCCGGCTTTTGTGTTTTCTAAAGGATCGTGTGTTGTTATCAATTATGAGAGTTGTCGTAATCATGCGGCACGCATCCTTATTCCGGTTACCAGACACAAAAAACAGATTCCTGCTTATTTCCTGCACCTTAATGCTATTTGCAGTGTGGCAGTTGTATAATGACTTCCATAAAATAATCAAGAATTAGTAACGGACTTTGGGGGCAGACCCCCTCCTTTGTCAATAAAAGGAGGGGGTCACACTTAAATTCCAGTCCCAAAACCTGTGCTTCGCGTGGAGCCTTTCATCTTGAACCCGTTGCCACCCCCACCTTACAATTCATAAGGTGGGGGTCCCCTTCCATCATCAGCTTTGGGTAGGGGTAAGTCCATGATGAAAATTAATTTTGATAAAACTGACCCTGTTGAAACAGGTGAAAATGCAGGATTGTCTAAGCCCGGAAAACGTACAATTAATCCGTAGTAAGATTTCTGAAGAATAAAAACCGGAAAAACAAAAGATGGGCCCGCTGAGATTCGAACTCAGGACCTCCGCCATGTCAAGGCGACGTCATAGCCAACTAGACCACGAGCCCGCGTAGGTCTGATGCTCTATAACATCTGTCATCCTATTATTAAAAAATAATGGACAAGAAACGCGATTTGGTGTGGAGGTCATGCCTGATCCCCTCCCCGGGCGCAAGGATAGATTGTCCAGTATATTTATAGTAGCAGCGCAACAGCGATTCTGACATCATATGACCTATGAATATGAAGTAATTCCGACCCAGACCGAGCTTTTCACGTACGAGCGCGAATCAAGCCGTCTTGAACTGCTCATCCGTATTGCCTATTGGATCCTTATTGGCATCGTTGCATTCGTATATGGCATTGTCGCCATCATCTGCCTTATCATCCAGTGGTTCCACATCCTGGTCTTCGGCACACGGCACGAAGGGCTCTCAGACTTTGCCAAAGGGTATCTCGAATACGTGGTGCATGTGTTAAGTTACTCATATATCATGACGGACAAGCGTCCCGGCATCCTACCGGTCAAAGTCCGTATATTTGAGAAAGAGGATTAACCGGAAATATCGTTTTTCTTTTTTCCCGGACGCTGCAGTGATTCAGGAAATAATCCTGAAAAATTAAAAAAATCAGATGTTTTTGGAAGAGATCCTGGCAAACGTCGCAGAGAAGATTCCCGGCATTGAACGGATCTCTTTCATCACTTCATCCGGTACTGCGCTGTCTACGTTTAAGATCATGAGCGCTTCTTCCCCGGGGGTGATCCGGCCAACCTGCATACCGGCAATGTTGATGTTGCATTTCCCAAGAATTGTCGATGCCCGTCCGATTACACCCGGCTTGTCCAGGTGCCGGGATACAATGACATATCCCTCAGGGATCATGTCCATTGTGTACTTGCCGATCGAGACGATACGGCTGCGGCCCTTTGCAAATACAGTACCGCTTACGGCCATTTCGGTCTTGTCGGTCTTTACTCGGATGGTAATCAGGTTCTTAAATCCGTGGGCCTCTCCGGTAACAGTCTCGCTTACCGCAATACCGCGTTCCTTTGCAACAAATTCGGCATTAACGATATTGACCGGCATCTGGAGAATCGGGTCAAGCAGACCTTTCAGAACGAGCCGGGTCACAAACTTCATGCTCCCCGCGTAACCTGACAGCTCACCACCATAGATGCACTCTACTGATGCAAGCCGTCCTTCAACCGTCTGGATCGCAAGCCTGCCCATCTTTTCAGCAAGTTCTGCAAACGGCTCGAGCACCTCGGCCTGCTCTGACGGGACCATCGGCGCGTTCACGACGTACTTCGCAGAACCGCCGTTTAATACATCATTGCACTGGTGTGCAACCGAGATTGCCACATTTTTCTGCGCCTCAACAGTGCTTGCCCCAAGATGAGGGGTCACGATTACCTTGTCTAGGGTAAGAAGCGGCGATTCCAGCGGAGGTTCGGTCTCAAAAACATCGAGCGCGGCACCGGCCACCTTGCCGCTCTGGATCGCATCGTAGAGCGCCTTTTCATCGATAATGCCGCCGCGGGCGCAGTTGATGATCCTGACGCCATCTTTCATCGTCGCAATGCTCTGATCGTTGATAACGTGCTTTGTCTCCTTGATCAGGGGAGTGTGAACCGTAATAACATCGGCTACTTTGAAAAGTTCATCAAGGGTCATTACTCTGACGCCAAGCTGGGCTGCCCGTTCCTTTGAGATAAACGGGTCGTAGGCAACGCATTTCATGTCCATTGCGTTTGCCCGCTTTGCAACTTCGCGCCCGATCCGGCCAAATCCGACAATCCCCAAGGTCTTGCCGTTAAGCTCAATACCCATAAACTTCGAGCGCTTCCATTCTTTCTTTTTCAGGCTCGCAGTTGCCTGCGGAATATTCCGGGCGAGCGAGAGCATCATTGCCATCGTGTGCTCGGTTGCCGCAAGGGTGTTTCCCTCAGGGGCATTCGCTACGATAATTCCCTGACGGGTTGCCGCGTCGACATCCACATTGTCCACACCGACACCGGCACGCCCGACAAATTTGAGCCGTTTGCCGGCCCCAATCACCTTTGCGGTCACTTCGGTGCCGCTCCGCACGATCAGGGCATCGTAATCGCCGATAACCCCGCAGAGCTCGTCCTCTGTTAAGCCGGTTTTGACATCTACGTCACAGGCTGCCTTGAGGATTTCAAGCCCTTCTTCCGCCAGCGGATCGCTGACGAGCACTCTTGCGTTTGCCATAAAAACCCATACAATATATACCCGATACCTAATCAGGGTTATTCTTCTCTTGTGCAAAAACAGGCTGGGGACAATAGCAGCGGCCGGGTAAGATATTCCGGCAGATGATAATACTTAAACAGGGAAGAAGTGAGATAATTAAGTGGTGCGAGCATGAAAGATGTGCCCAATATTCTATGGCTCGAAGAGATCAGAAAGGAGGATATCTCATCGGTCGGCGGCAAGGGAGCGTCCCTTGGCGAGATGGCTTCTATCGGCCTTCCGGTGCCCCCGGCGTTTGTGGTCACTGCACAGGCGTTCCGGAGGTTTCTTGTCGAAACCGGTCTTGATCAGAAGATCTTCAAGGTCTCAGGTAATCTGGATGTAGAGGATAATGCGGCTCTTGAAAAGGCCGCCGATACAATAAAGTCGCTTGTCATGAAGGCAAAGATGCCGGCGGCGATAAAAGACGACATCAGGGCATCTTACAAAAAGATGTCGGAAAAAGACCTGATTGTTGCCGTCCGATCGAGTGCCACGGCAGAAGATCTTCCCGATGCAAGTTTTGCCGGCCAGCAGGAAACATATCTCAATATCAAAGGAGAGGCAGCGCTCCTTTCGTCGGTCCAGAACTGCTGGGCATCGCTTTACGGTGCACGGGCAATTTATTACCGGGCAAAGCAGGGATTTGAAGACAGCACCGTCAATATTGCAGTGGTCGTCCAGAAACTGGTCCATTCGGAGAAAGCAGGAGTCATGTTCACATCCCACCCCATCAGCGGCGAACCGAATACTATTATTGAGGGGTCATGGGGTCTTGGCGAGGCTGTCGTGTCCGGCTCGGTTTCACCGGACAATTATGTCTATGACCAGAGGACTGAATCTATCACGGAAAAGACAATCACAAACAAGAATGTTGAGATAGTTCCTGATGGAGCACATGGAACAAAACTCGTGGCAGTCGACAAGGCACGGCAGGACGTTCAGGTGCTTTCCGATGCCGAAGTGGCAAAACTTGCCATGTACGGTAAAATTGCCGAAGACCATTACGGGGTTCCGCAGGACGTTGAATGGGGCATTGTTGCCGGGACAATTTATATTCTCCAGTCCCGGCCGATCACAACTATCGGTAAGAAAGAGGCAGCGGGCATGTCTGGAAAGAACAAGGATGCGAAAATCCTGTTAAAAGGCCAGGGAGCGGCACCGGGTACCGCTTCCGGTAAAGTGGTTATCATCCGGGATGCAAAGGACACGGGAAAAGTAAAAGAAGGCGATATCCTCGTCACCCGTATGACTAACCCGGACATGGTGCCGGCGATGAGAAAGGTTGCCGCTATTATTACCGACGAAGGTGGTATGACCTGCCACGCGGCCATCGTAAGCAGGGAACTGGGCACCCCTGCTGTGGTTGGCACAAAGACTGCGACCCAGCAACTGACAAATGGCCAGCTTGTTACGGTCGACGGCGAGATGGGACTTGTCTATGAAGGCGCGGTTGGCGGTGCGGCACCAGCAACGGCAGGCGGCGCACCTGCGCAGGTTGTTGTCGGCAGCGCACCGATTATTACCGCAACAAGCGTGAAAGTGAATGTGTCGATTCCTGAGGCAGCAGCCCGGGCAGCGGCAACCGGCGCTGACGGTGTCGGCCTGCTTCGTATCGAGCACCTTATCCTCGGCCTTAACAAGACCCCCGGCTGGTATATCACCAACCACAAAGAGGAGGAGTTTGTAAAGGAACTCTACAACGGGATCAAGATCGTGCTCGATGCGTTCCCGGGGAAAACCGTCTGGGTCAGAACACTCGATGCTCCCACTGATGAGTTCAGGAACATGGCGGGCGGCGAGAACGAGCCGATCGAGCACAACCCGATGCTCGGCTGGCGCGGGATCCGCCGTGATCTCCAGAGCCCGGACCAGTTCCGGCTCCAGGTGGAGGCATTCAAGCGCCTCTGGAAGGCCGGCTACGACAACCTCGGTGTCATGTTCCCGATGGTATCCCACCCGGACCAGTTCATTAAGGCAAAAGAGATGATGGCCGGCTGGGGCGTCGATGTTGAGAACGCAACGCTCGGTATCATGATAGAGATCCCGGCGAGCGCAATTATGATTGAGGAATTCCTCAAGGCCGGAATCAAATTTGCCTCTTTTGGGACAAACGATCTCATCCAGTACACGATAGCCATTGACCGGAACAATGAGAACGTGGCCAACATGTACCAGCCGCAGCACCCTGCGGTTCTTACCCTCATCCACAACGCGATCCAGCAGTGCCGTGCATACGGTGTTGAATGTTCAATCTGCGGACAGGCAGGTTCCGACCCGAAGATGGCCATCTGGCTTGTTGAACATGGTATTACCAGTATCTCTGCAAATATCGATGCCATTGCAAAGATCCGCGAGGCTGTTGCCCGCACCGAGAAACGCATCATCCTTGAAGCTGCGAGAAACCGCGATGCTGAATAAAGGGCTCTCAGAAGACGATCTCTTCACTTTTTTATCCTCAAAAAAACAGGAGGATATCAGCCATTCGTATATCCTAAGCTCCATGTGTACGCTGCCTCATCCCGTTGCAATAAAAGCACATGACATGTTTATGGAGACAAATCTTGGAGACCCCGGGCTCTTCCCGGGAACTACAGCGCTTGAACGACTGCTTATCG
Organism: Methanoregula sp.; assembly: GCA_035353675.1. Lineage (GTDB taxonomy): Archaea > Halobacteriota > Methanomicrobia > Methanomicrobiales > Methanospirillaceae > Methanoregula. The sequence continues at coordinate 10,063 of DAOQAA010000024.1, forward strand.
AGCGTTTCGGGACGCTTTTCCATAAGAAAGATGCCGGGGGATACGCGACATCTGGCGGCACAGAGTCCAATATCCAGGCACTCAGGCTTGCAAAAGCCCTTCGGGATACGACCTGCCCGAACGTTATCATCCCGGAATCTGCTCATTTCTCGTTCAAGAAGGCCTGCGATCTTCTTTGTCTTGAAATGCGGACCGTACCGCTCGGCCCTGATAAACGGATGCCGGCCGATAAGGCAGCAGAACTTATCGATAAAAACACAATCGCACTTGTGGGTGTCGCAGGTACGACGGAATACGGGATGGTCGATCCTATTGCCGACATTGCAAAGATCGCTTCCCAGCACGATGTCTTTTTCCACGTCGATGCAGCATTTGGCGGGATGGTAATACCATTCCTTGAAAAACCACAACCCTTTGATTTTGCCCTGCCGGGTGTAACGACAATTGCTGTTGACCCGCACAAGATGGGCATGAGCACAATCCCGGCCGGCTGTATCCTGACCCGGGAACCGGATATGCTCGACTCCCTGAATATAGATACACCGTACCTCACGGTAAAAAAAGAATACACGCTCGCCGGCACCCGGCCGGGGGCACCCGTGGCTGGAGCTCTTGCAGTCCTCGATTATCTTGGCATTGAGGGCATGAGAGCCGTCGTTGCCGGTTGCATGAAAAATACAAAACGCCTGATTGCCGGAATGGAAACACATGACGTTATGCCTGCGGTAATCCCGGATGTAAATGTGGCAACCTTTGTGTGTAAAAAAGCCCCGGCACCGTGGAAAGTCTCGTGGACCAGAAACGGCCATATGCGGATTGTCTGTATGCCACACGTGACAAGTGACCGCATCGAGGCGTTCCTTTCAGATTTTGGTGATATGAATGCTTGACAAACTGGTAAAATCTCTTGAAACCTGTCCGATGGTCAAACGCGGGGAGTATAATTATTTTATCCACCCGATTACCGACGGAGTACCGATTGTTGAACCCGCCCTGCTCCGGGACGTATGCAGCGCGATGATAAAGGTGCTCGACTTAAACAATATCGACAAGATTGTCGTAGTCGAGGCAATGGGCATCCACATCGGCTCGGTGCTCTCGATCATGACAGACATCCCCATGACGGTCATGCGGAAACGGGAGTATAAACTTCCCGGTGAAGTCCCCGTCCACCAGAAGACTGGTTATTCAAAAGGAGAACTGTACTTAAACGGCATCAAAAAGGGAGACCGCGTCGTGATTATTGACGATGTAGTAAGCACGGGCGGTACAATGCGGGCGCTGCTTGCAGCTCTTGAGATCGCAGGTGCGGAAGTCCAGGATGTCTGTATTGTAATTCAGCGTGGCGAACCCAATATCGGGCGGCCGTACAAGTCGCTTGTGAAGATCGATGTCACCGACCGGGTGCATGTGGTTGAACGGCACATCTGATCTTTTGGAGATACTAAAAAAACGCGGAGCCCGCCGGGTTGCCATCCAGTTCCCGGAAGGGCTCAAACGGCAGGCTGCCGGTATTGTTTCCGCATTAAAAGGTGCCGGTTTCGAAGTAACAGTGAGTGGCGATCCCTGTTATGGTGCATGCGATCTTGCACTTGACACCCTTGAACATGGGAACGCAAATGTGCTTGTCCATTTTGGCCATGCTCCCGTTGATAACCGGGAAAATGTCATCTTCGTGCCTTGGGCTGTGGATTTTGATATTGCAGTCCTTGCCAACGCCCTCTCGATGATAAAGGAAAAAACAGTAGGTCTTGTCACCACCGTACAGCATGCACATCTTGTGCCGGAGATGGAATCTTTTCTTTCCTCACATGGGCTTGTGGTCCGGGTAGCCGAAGGTGCCGGGCGTACGCCTCTCCGGGGGCAGGTGCTCGGTTGCAGTTTTGCGGCGGCAAAATCCACAGGTGCCCGCGAGATACTCTTTGTCGGGACAGGAGTTTTCCACCCGATTGGCATCGCGCTTGCCACAAAGGCACGGGTCATTGCCATTGACCCGCTCACCGGAACGGCACAGGAAGTCAGTGCAGATGATCTTCTCCGCCGCAGGTTTGCAGTCATGGAGAAAGCCCGGGGGGCGCAGCATGTAGGAATTCTCCTGAGCACAAAAAGCGGCCAGCAGCGAAAGGCTCTTGCAGAGCGGCTTCTCGCCCTTTCACCCGGAGCCGTTATCGTCACAATGAAAGAAGTAAACACTGAAGAACTGCTCAATCTCGGGTTTGACTGTTATGTTAATACGGCCTGCCCCCGCCTTGCCTATGATGATCAGGTCCGTTTTAAAAAACCCGTCCTTTCCCCGCAGGAGTTCGAGATCCTCTGCGGAGTCCGGACGTGGGACGATTATACTATTGACGAGATTGCATGAAACTCAGGCAGCTGGAAATTGCATTACAGCGTTGTGTCGGTTTTGAAAAACCGCGTGTTGCATGGGAACAGTACCAGACACCGGCTACCCTTGCTGCCCGTCTTCTTTACGATGCATTCCTGAATGGGGATATTGAAGGAAAAACCGTCTGCGATCTCGGGTGCGGGACGGGGATCCTTGCCATCGGTGCCGCGCTGCTCGGCGCAAAAACCGTAAAAGCTGTCGATTTTGATCCGGATGCAATATTTACGGCAGGGCAAAATGCCGCACTTTTCGGTGCGGATGTTGAATTTGTCGTGACTGACATTGCCGGGGCGGATGCAACAAAACTGGCCGATAAAATCGGTCCCTGCGATACTGTCGTCATGAACCCACCCTTTGGCGCACAGAAACAGAAGGTCCACGCAGATCGGCCGTTTATAAACTGCGCCCTTGCAGTTGCTCCGGTTACCTACGGCATATTCAACGCCGGGTCGACCCCGTTTGTTGAGGCATTTATTGCCGGGAGAGGCCGGGTGACGGGCAGGGTCAGCGGTACATTCCCGATAAAACGGTTATTTGCGTTCCACACAAAAGACATACAGGAAATCGCTGTTGAAATTCTCCGGCTGGAACGCGACTGATTTTACGGCACCGCCACGATATACACTGTCATGTCCGGAGAGAAATCGCCAAATCCTTATATGGTCGGACAAAAAAAGACTGTAGCGGTGATTTTTATGGATAAGACGGGTGTTGCCGCATTAATTGTCGGGATTGTACTGCTGTTAATTGGTGCCTATGCAATCTGGGCGTTCCTGCCAGAGGTTATTATGGCAGTCAAGGGGCTCATAGGTATAGTCGTGCTCCTTATAGGACTCATGCTCATCATCTTTGGGATCCTGATCTTCAAGGAATAATTCTCTTTTTATCGTTAATGCAATAAACAGAACTGCCGTTGCAGCAGATCAATTTGGGTTTATAAAAAAAGGACTGCCAGGGGGCAGTTATACTTTTACGATAATGCACTGTGAGGCAGCAGTTTCAACTACCGGCTCGGATTTGTCAGCAAAATATTCATCCACGGCTTTTCGTACACCCGGTACGGTCAGGTAGTCATGGGAAATGATGACGCCGCCGGGGTTCATCCGGGGGTAGAAAAATTCAAGACATTTTTTTGTGCTCTCGTACGTATCCACATCAAGGTTGACAAGCGAAAAATGCTTGTCTTTTATCGGGTCTGATGTATCCGGGAAAAGTCCCTTATACAGGAAGACATTTTTTTCCTGCGCAAGATAGGCCTTGACATTTTCGTAGGATGCGGCAAACTTACCTTCGTAAAACGGCCAGACCTGATCCACTTCATCGACTTTTGGCAGGCCGGCAAAGGTATCGAAAAGGTGAAGGCTACGATCCCCCTTGGCGGAACAGATAATCTTTGCCGATCCACCTTTGTAAACCCCCACTTCAGCGATGTCCCCGGGGATTTTCTGGGTAATCTTTGCAGCCATGTAAATATGGTAGGCTTCAATGTCTTCAAGGAGCAGTTCAGTATCGGACCGGATTTTTTTCAGGTCGGATGCAAATTGTTTGCGTTCGGCACAGCCATAGTGAGAGAGCCGGCCCCGGCTTGCTATATCGTATCCCATAAACGGCTCAAATACAGCAAGTTTCCTGAATTTAACGAGATACTTACTGGGAACCAGCGTATCAAAATAACAGATGAGATCTTTTTTGGAGACCAGACTCATATTCAGTAATTTTGGTCGTGCCGGGATTTATAATATTATATACCCCGCCAATTACAGTTATCTCCTCCGGCGGCGGGTTGAACAGAATGCAATTATTACGGCTGCGGCAAGAAGTGCAAATCCCGTGATGACGGATGTGAGAATGACCAGACCGGAAATATATGCGACCAGCGCGGAGATTAAGCCGGGAACTTTTGCGGTACGGTATGCCCCGATAACAGAACCTATAAGGAGCAGGGTGGGCAGGATCAGGAATAGTGCACGAAGCGTTGGGTCTGGTGCAACTGTAGTAACGAGCGAGCCAAGAGCTGAAATGAGGATCTCTTCCGGGTCAATACCGACCGCGGTCCATAACCCGGATAAAAATCCCAGTCCTATCACGGACTGCCAGAAAAAGCGCTTGAACTTTTTTGCCATGTAAATACACCTGCAGGATACAGGAACCGGTAGTAAAAGTGTATTTTACCGGGTTATTATGGGGATTATAACGGTCTGCCGTGTTTCTGTTCAACCGGATCGATATCAACATCGAATTCATCCAGAAACGGCATCAGTCCCGTGACATACGGTGTGGTGGAGCCGGGCGCAGGTCCGGGCATCTCGCCAACGGCAGTTATCTCAATCATCAGGGGGAATTCCTCAATAGTCTGCTCAAACGAGGGATCATTTGTCTTTGTAAACTTTAAGAACCGGTCAACCCGGATATATGGCCGTTCGTACTCAGGAACAGCACGGTACATTTCCTGCACTTCTGAAATTGTCCGGGTTGTAGCGAGATCCTTTTCAAAGAACAGGTATATTCCAATCCCATAATCGCGACCGATTTTGTCAAGATTGCGGATATCCAGCATCCTGCCACTTTCGACCCCGATCGATGCCATTTTTTCCGGGAATGTAGACCCTTTAAGAGCGGTTAATGCGGCTTCGGTATCTTTCACAAAAAATAGTGGGGTGTAGTTGGTTGTATAGATATTGCCTTGTGGCCAGTGGTTTTTCTTTTCTCTTCAACTGGTAAAAGATATTGTTGGCCGGGCTCACATTTCAGCAGTCATAAGGGATAGAACAACACACAGGGGATACGTGAATACCGGTTCAAACGAGGATATCGGGCAGCGGACCATACGGAAAGTAACCCTCCGGCTGCTGCCATTCCTGATCCTTCTTTATGTCGTTGCCTACCTTGACCGGGTAAACTTCGGTTTTGCAGCGCTGGAAATGAACAGTGCACTGGGACTTACCAGTGAAATTTTCGGCTTTTTGTCCGGTATCTTTTTCATCGGGTACCTGCTCTTTGAATTACCAAGCAACCTGATCCTCCAGAAAGTTGGCGCACGTATCTGGATTACACGCATCCTCATCAGCTGGGGGATTGTCGTGATGCTGACCGCATTTGCCACTGATGCATTGCAGATTGCTGTGCTCAGGTTTACCCTGGGGGTTGCCGAAGCGGGGTTCTTCCCGGGTATACTCCTGTATCTTACATACTGGTTCCGCGAGCGTGAACAGGCAAAGGCTGTCGCGCTCCTGATGGCAGCACTATCCATTTCCATGATTGTCGGTGCCCCGGTTTCAACCTGGATCCTCGATTCGGTCAACTGGTTTGGCATCGCCGGCTGGCGCTGGCTTTTTGTACTTGAGGGACTGCCCGCAGTCGTCCTTGGCTTTGTCACGTACTGGTACCTTACCGACAGGCCCGGTGATGCAAAGTGGCTCCTGCCTGCTGAACGGGAATGGCTTTCGCAAACACTCAAAAACGAGAATGAACTGCGGCAGAAACACGGGGGGCATACCGGTCTCGCATCGATTATTGCTGACCGGCGCGTCTGGCATCTTGCTTTCATTTACGGCATGCTCGTTATTGCCTTGTATGGGCTTGGATTCTGGATGCCCCAGATTATCCGGTCGCTGGATGCGAGCCTTTCCAATACCTCCATCGGCCTTGTAATGATTATTCCCTATGCATGTGCAGGAGTGGCAATGATACTCTGGTCGAAACATTCAGACCGTACTGGAGAACGGCGCTGGCATACTGCCCTCCCGCCACTTCTTGGGGGCATTGCTCTCGCTGGATCCGGGATTACTGCTTCACCACTAGTGGCTTTTTTCCTGCTTATTATCGCGACAATGGGCATATTCTGTGCATTCGGGCCGTTCTGGACCCTTCCCTCACTGTTTCTTGCAGAAATGTCTGCGGCAGCAGGAATCGCACTTATCAATTCAGTGGGTAATACCGGGGGATTTATCGGACCATCGCTTCTGGGATACCTGACATATATTACCGGCAGCACGAATACCGGGCTCATGGTGATCGGGGGATGCCTTGCACTGGGTGGCATCTGTGCAGCGGCGGTAAGTACCCGACCCCGGATAAAAGATTACAGGTGATTGCAGGTGACCTTAAAAACCGGGTTGTCCCGGATATTATCGTAATAACCGGGTGTACACACTACCCGTTATTACAATAATGATCGCCATCAGGCCGGTGTAAGGATGGGCGCCGGCCTGCGTGGAAGTATGCGTTGTCTCAGACATTGAGACGAATGTCGTATCCAAGGGAATTGTAACATCAGTCGGTGTGGAAGTGATGACAGGGGATATCACCACAAGACTGCTGCCGGGAACAGACATCCCGGATGTGTCAAGTTCGGTTATCCTCAGGATCGTTACGTTTGTTTTGGATCCCTCTGGAACCGTACCGTCCAGAGTAATCGTAAACGACACGTCGCTTGTCGTCGGGTAGGAGAGAAGATACCCATTGATAAATGCAGCCGTGCCGGAGGCCGACTGTTCGGCTGCGGGAATGCCATTGACAAAAACCTGAATGTTCCACCGGGCCTCGGTAAGATCGGTCTGCATCTGGATTGAGTGAGTCCGGGCGAATGTTGCAGCACCTGAAGGAATAACGGCAATTGTAATTTCAGTATGCTGCCCGCTATTCACATGAAGAGGAGGCTCTGGCAAAAACGTTTCGTTGGCAATCACCAGCGCTGCACTCGCGTGTGCTCCAAAAAGAAGGGATCCAACAATAATGATGATGACTGCCGCTGCCGTGTACTCTGGAAGTCTCCCATGATTTAACATACCCGTGAAGGTATTTTTCTCAGTTTATCGTTAAGATGTCGGTAATGCGGCAAACCGGCCAACGGGTATATTACCGGACAGCCCCGGGCGTCCCGGGATTCTCATTGTTCACGGGGGAAATAAAAAAGTAAATTTCCTGGAATGGCATCAGACATTCGTTAACAGCACGGTCTGCTCGACGCCACCGGTAAATACCCCGATCACATCTATGTTGTCCGGGTCTGGAGTTCCCATATACGTGAACGTGTACACGTCCCCGGGTTGGGGTGATTCCATAACCCGGCTTACTTTCTGGCCGTTATAGTTGTTGATGGTAATATCTAATGCTGTCAGTTCCGCTGCATCAGCCCCCCCATTATACTGGACAAGCACATCATGGTTCCTCTGCCAGGTTGTTACATTGATCTGCATCTGTCCATCGGCAATAACAGGGACTGTTGTCAGAACATATGCAGAGGGGGTGGTTGGGACCGTGATGACATCGACCGACTGGGTTATCGCAGGAGTCACCGGGGAAGAATTCGACTGGGTGCATCCGGCAATAAGAAGAGCCGGAATAATGAGTGCTAAAAGAAAAATCCCTCTCATAAGGGGTAAATGGAAACACTTACCTATAAAGGTTTTTAAAAATACCGGGTAAATTTCTAATAATTAACAAAAATGTATACAACACTCCTTAAAAAAGGTGGACAATTTTACTATGCAGGCAGACCCGATACCCGAAGACGTTGAATATATCCGTTCTGTTGTACGCAATCTTCTAGCCGTAACAACAAAAGGGCAACTTGGGGAGTATCTTGCGCAACTGGCAGGCGCCTATTCACTAATGGATCTCCAGATACTTGGTGGCAGCCTGTTTATTGAGGTCGAAAACCTTCCCGAACCCTATCGCAGCCGGGTACGCCCTTTTTTTTCTGACCAGATCTTCGGGGCACACCACAGGCTCCTCGCAATGTACAGATCCGGGGAATTCCATAAGGTTAACACTCCTATAACAGACATGGATACTTTTCGTAAGTTTTGTGAAATGATACCGGAGGGCTGCTTTACCTGGGACGATGAATACCGGAGGACGCCCTTTAACTACACGCCAAAACACCGGCTCTTCTATTACATGATGGCGGCTTTTACGATGTTTGTGCTCGACAAACCCGGCCATCCGGTGGGTATGCCATTTCCTGGCGGGTTTACAGTCGAGGACAGGAGGGGTACCTATTACTGCCTGATTCGGGACCGGGAAAAAGAGGTCTTTTTTTCCATCTGTAATTTCTGCCCGGCAAAACAGACAGAAGAGAATGCGCCTTGATAAATCTAATTTTCCGGCAATAGGAGGTTTAGTCGGGTAATGTATCCGGCTTGCGCACAGAATACCGGGCCCAGATAATGCCACCAGAGAGATTTTCCACATGCTCCAGTTTAAGTGACACCTGAAGGCCGTTGATGCCGGCATTCATTGGATCAAACATCGAGGGCCCCGGTGCTCCCCCCGCAAGGAACGGATGGATAAGCACACTCACTTCACGAACAAGCCCGGTATCAAGAAGTACGCTGTTAAGTGTTCCTCCGCTGTCAACCCTCACAGTTTTCACCCCGAAATTCTGGTTCAGCGCTTCAAGTGCGGCCCGCATTTCAATGTGGTGAGTGCCGGTTATAATGGTGCGGATCTGCCGCTCTGCAAGATAGTCCAGGTACTCCTGTGGTGTCGCTCCAGAGCACAGGGCAAGGACATCACGCATATACGGCCATTTCCGGATGGCATCCCAGCAGCGTACCCTTCCCCGGCTGTCAGCAATGATGAGCAGGGGACGGGGGTCTGACGCTGCATTCTTAGGCGGGGCAAACATCTCTTCGTGTTCCGGGGGCACTTCAAGTGAGGGGTTATCGCGAAGCGCGGCAATGACGGTTTCGCTCCCGAACAGCACCGCATCCGGGTTCCATCGCGCAGCAAGCGAGTAATACAGCTCGAGATCCGCGGGGAAATTCGTGATACGGCCGTCAAGACTTGTCGCGGTATGGAGGATTACTGATGGTAACATAACATGTTCCTGAAGAGAGTACCCGGCAGGGAATAATAAATAGTGACTGCGCAGGGTGAAACTTGCCGGGAATACCGCAGGACCTGTTGATGAGGATTGTGGAAAAGTATATTATGTCAACATTACAATGTTGACGCATGTTCCTGCAAACGAACGACAAACAGTTCGGATTCTGGGCATTGCGCAGGAGCGGCGAATCCAATATCGGGATTGCTAACCGGTTCGGGATCTCACGTCAGGCCGTTTCCAGGGCGCTTCTTCTGATGGACGAAAAAATTGAAACTACCCTGCGCGAGATGGCACATGCAAACCAGATCGCGATTGAGAAGATCGATGCTGAGCGGGGGATACTCCTTGGCCGGTCGGTCCCGTTCCAGACTGCGGCCATAATCTTTGTCTCGGAAAAACATGGCGTACAGGTCTGGTACGAGCACGACGGTGACTGCGGGTCCTGCCAGAGATATACTGAGTGCATCGAGCTTCTCTGGGACTATGCCATCGAACTTGGTGTTAAGATCGAAAAGACGGCTCATCCAACGAAGATGGCCGAAGAACTCTTTGAGAAGATCAGGGAGAGCATGTGATGAAGACTGTTTCTGAAGTGATCAAGGGCTGGCTGGGCTGGTGTCCCATGGAAGCAGCAGCCAAGGCCAGGAACGACAACGATATGAAATCGATGAACACCCGAAACACCGGGGACAGGATTGACGGCCCGGCGGTCCGGAGGGAACGTCTCTTTTCCCGCATGGCCTGGGGGGTCACCGGGTTGTCATATATCCTTGCGCTTGCCGTCCTGCCAATCCTTCCGGAAACAATTCCTGTCCACTGGAACTATGCAGGTGTTGCTGATGGATTTGCCGGAAAGTTCCCGTCAGTGTTTACTTTCCCTGTTATCCTGACCCTCATGATGATCCTCACCCGGATCATGCCGCGTTTCCAACTAATGCGTATATCGTCGGTAATATCACGCGACATCTACGCAATAATAACCTTCTCGACGGCATGCATGCTCTTTGCCGTCCAAGCCGTCAGCCTTGCCAATGCCGCCGGCCTGATGGTTCCAATTGTTATGATCCTCCCTATGCTACTCGGGGTGGTATTCATCATTATCGGGAGCCTGTTTCCGATTATCGGATATAACCGGCTTATGGGGATCCGCCTGCCGTGGACCTTAAAAGACGAGAAAAACTGGAAGATGACCCACGAGAGGGGAGGCCCGGTATTCATGGGAGCCGGGATCCTGATAGTCCTCGGCAGCCCGTTTGCCGGCACCTGGGCAATCGTCCTGACGCTTGTGACACTTGCGGCTGCGGTGATCTATATAACATATTATTCGTACCGGTTATCAAAGACCGGCGGGACCGGGGTGTGATGCGCCATGGCAGAATCCCGACCGGTCACCCGGACGAACGATAGTGAGTACCCATTCCACAGAAGATTTGCCGAATGGCTCGGCTGGTGCCCGAACCACCCGGTTATGCATACAGTGCCGGTGGCACTCCCGACACTCACGACAACCATAGAGGCACCGGGATCCGGCAGCGGAGCCGGGACGTCAGGACGGATCCGGGGCGGTTTTGATATTGCGACAGGGAGCTTCAGGATCCTGTTCCGGAACAAACGCCTGCTCTGGTTTTCGGCCGGTGCCGGACTTGTCATCGTTTCTATGTTTCTTTCCCTGTACCTCCTTCATGCATTTGTAGGATATCCTTACTTCATGGAGGACCCCTCCCTTCCCATCAGCGCACCGACTGGACTGGCCCTGACATTTTGCGTCGAATTTGTCTGTTCGGCAGCCCTCTGCTTTCTGCTGGCCAGCCTTGTTGCCGGTATGTCGCAGGACCGGGCAGGAAATATCAGGATACGTGAGGGATTGGCAGCAGTAAAAAAATCCCTGCTCCCACTTCTACTCTGGGCGGGAATCCTGTCTCTTATCGTGACAGCAATCTACTCAGTTCAGATTTGGTTTTTCCCAAATGTCACGTACGGCATATGGGACCTTTTCACTCAGTTCCCCTTTTATTTCATCATCAAACCGGAGGTCTACAACTATGGACCTATCGGAGGAGGATTCCATATCATCTCTGCAATATCGTCAACATTTCTTTTCATGGCACTCACCATCATGTTCATTATCCTGACCCTTTTTGTGGTCCCGTACCTTGTTCTTGAGAGAAAAACCATTCACGAAGCAGTCAGGAAATCCATAAACCGTATGACAAAAATGTGGAAAGAATCACTCGCCTGCATACTCGTTTTTTTCCTGATCCTTCTTGCGTTCTCGGCAATCGCGCTCCTCTTCCCAATTATCTACGGAATAATAAAGCCCGGAAACCTGCTCTTCTGGTATCCCGGGGAGGAGTGGATCGCTGCGGCTTATATCTACATGGCAGCGTGGGTTGTTGCCTTTGCGATAGGATTGACTGCTGCGGGAATAGCGGTAGAAAAACTATACCGGCGGGCCATCAAAAATACGAAGAGTCCGCAGATTAAACAAAAGAGGACCGGGCCGGTTTCCGAAAAAATTTAAGATCTTTTTACCATTTTTTCATCGTGATACCTGTTACAGGCGGTGGTTGCAGGCCCCCGCGCATTATAATTTTTTAAATTATAATATAGTTAATAATATATTTCCGGCTTTCTAATTTAATCCTGTCAACAGGGCACGCATTTTATCCGGCGACGACACGGAAATCCGGATACTTCACTTCCTTCCCGGAGGTATTGTCAGGCATGACCTCATGAATTCATCAAAAACGGAGCTGATAAAATGACTAGTAACAGAAAGGCGTTGTGTGTCGGTATCAACCAGTACAAGAATTATCCCGGTTCTGCGCTACAGGGCTGCGTGAATGATGTTGAAGACATGAAATATATCCTCAAAACGTACTGGGGATATGCTGATGCAGATATTGTAACACTGACGGATTCTAAGGCGACCAAAGCCGCCATCATGAAAGAACTGACCGATATGGTCGAGGGGGCTAAGAAAGGAAAATATTCTTACCTTGTCTTCAGCCAGTCGAGCCATGGTACACAGGTTCCGGATACAAGCGGCGACGAACCGGACCGGGCTGACGAAGCATTCTGTCCCTATGACCTTGCCCAGAAAGGGAACAACTGGGATCCGAAATATATTATTACAGATGACGAATTGCACGACCTCTTCGTCCAGTTGCCTAAAAATAGTCTTCTTGAAGTGTTCCTGGATGCCTGTCACAGCGGGACCGGACTCAAAGCCGTGGACCTTCTCCTTGACCGGAAACCAAGATACATCCCACCGCCGTCATATGAGGCATTCCTTGAGGTAGATAACAAATACAACCGCAGTTTTGCCGATACCTTTTATGAAAAGGGGATTATCCACCACATTCTCTGGGCGGGTTGCCGGTCAGACCAGACCAGTGCAGATGCCAATATCGGGGGTAAATGGCACGGGGCATTCACGTACTGCTTCCGTAAGGAAATAGATGCCTGCAAGAATAAACTCGCACGAAAAGACCTCATAAAAAAGGTGAATGCATGCCTCAAAAAAGGGCACTACACACAGGTTGCCCAGCTTGAGACTGAAGCAACAAAACGGGCAAAGGAGATTTCGTAAACAAAGATCAGGCAAAGACAATACGTGTGAGACAGGATCATGACCGAAACAACAATCCCCTATACCTTTGGCTGGATCCACGAATTTCCCGATATCAGGGATTATTCGACCCGGCACGAAAACATTGCACCGTTGTTGAAAAAGATAAAGGTCGGCCCGGCGGGTATAAAATCAAAACTTCCCAGTTCCGTAGATCTGCGAAAATGGTGCTCGCCGGTTGAGAACCAGAAAAACCTCGGTTCATGCACGGCAAATGCCGGTGTCGGCCTTATCGAATATTTTGAGCGCAGGGCATTCGGGAAACATATCGATGCATCGCGATTGTTCCTGTATAAAACGACAAGAAACCTCCTGCGAACAACCGGCGATACCGGGGCATTCCTGCGGACAACCATGGGTGCCATGGTATTGTTCGGAGTCCCGCCGGAAAGTTACTGGCAGTACACAGACAAACCCGGTGCGGGGCCGGATGGGTTTGACCGCGAACCCCCCGCTTTCTGTTATGCTTTTGGCGCGTCATACAAACCAATCCTGTATTATAAACTCGACCCGCCATCCTCAACACCCGGACAAGTGCTCGATAACATCAAAACACATCTTGTCGCAGGGTTCCCGTCAATATTCGGGTTTACGGTATACAGTTCGATCCGTCAGGAAAATCCACGCGGCGATATTCCCTTCCCCTGCCCCAATGAAGAGATCCTTGGCGGGCATGCCGTCATGGCAGTTGGTTATGATGATGCTGTAAAGATTAAGAATGACGAATGCAAATCGGAAACAAAAGGGGCGCTTTTAATCAGGAATTCGTGGGGCACGGACTGGGGTGACAAAGGATACGGCTGGCTGCCGTACGATTACGTAACAAAGGGTCTTGCGGTGGACTGGTGGACGCTGATAAAACAGATTTACGTTGATACCGGTGAATTCGGGTTGAAATGACACAATAAAGAAAACAGGTTATCTTTTTTTTATTTTACAAAAAATCACGTACATTTACCATCAGAGACAGAAGCAATTATTTTTAGTAAACACAGTATTTCAACCCGCAAACCTTTCGACGGAGAGAGAATGGGTCTGCTTTTTTCTGAAGTTTATACGATATCCACGGTAAAACTCGTTGCCGTGCCGCAATAAGGCCTGTCACTGAACGGGAAATGCATTGAACTCTGATTATCCAGATCAAGATTACGGTAACAGAGGATAAGCGGGAACGAATAATTTCCAGGCGGGAGGTACGGATCGGTCTGAATTATCAGGGTAGTATTCGATAAGCGGTAGTTAATACCGGTCATTACCGGGGGATCAAATGAGAACGTGAGTCCCGCTGGAATCGGGAGATTTTGTTCAGGGTTTGACTCGAGCGGGAAAGACCAGTTTTCCTTGTTTATGCGTGACGGGATATCAAAGTACAGTTCACGCAGACCGCCGCAATAATTCCGTGCTTGAATAACGAAGGATTTGGATTCCCCGGCGGGTAATTCGATGTCCGATTCCAGTCCCGATTCTATCCCGGGTATGGGCTGCATGCCCCGAGTCTGGGAATGGAACGAGCACATCTTGGTAACCGTGATATGGTCATCGGCATCCGGGGTATCGTTGCCATCAACCGTGACATTCAGGCGGAATGAGAAATAAGGGTCCCGGCTCCATCCGGAACCATCGCGATTTGTATGGGATTCCCCGGTCACATTAGGGCCGAGGGTTACATTGATCTGTGATCGATATGCATAACCGGGACGGGAGATGAAGTCATCGGGATAAATCGAGGCCTTCAGGACATCCGGGGAGAGGGATACGACACGGGACTCATCTGCCGGATCGACAGGCATAAGAGTATAGTGAATGTGATGCGGGCCGTCACTCCCGGCAAAGAGAGTATAATTGGTCCCAAACGTTTCCGAACATTTGCTGCATTCATAAGAACCGATATAGTTGTCATCAAAGGCTCCTATGGTGGAATTGTTCAGATATCGCGGGGGAAGGACCATAGGTGGAAGAGAGAAAATTTCAGAAGACTGTGTGGGGATCAGGACTGCTTTAGCTCCAGAAGCTTGTGTCGGGGTGGTTGCGTTACTGCTGGTAAATGAAGGTTCAGTCGTCGCGTTGTTATGCCCGTATGTCGTACATCCTGCAAAGATGACAAGGAACGAGAGGAAGAGTGTGCTTATTAAAAACAATTTCATACAACCGCTTCAATGACACTAATGTCAGAGCAATATTATAGCGTATCGAAATATTTTCCTCTAGTTCAGGGATTCTGTAGATCGACAAATGTCGCCATCCGTATCCCGTATCCAGCGGTATCTGACTGATACGATACCTCCTCCACAATCTGTGTACCCAGGAACATGAACAAAAAATGCCAACAATATTTTATATTGTAAACTTCAATACATTTACGTATGTTCCTTCCAACGAACGACAAGCAGTTCAGGTTCTGGAAGATGCGGCGCAGCGGGATGTCCAACGTCTCAATCGCCGACCATATCGGGATAACGAGGCAGGGGGTTTCACAGGCGCTTCTCGCGATGGACGATAAGATCGATGCATCGCTGCGGGAAATGGCTACGGCAAACAGGATCCAGATCGAGAAGATCGATGTAAAGCGTGGTGTCCTGTTCGGAAAGTCGATCCCGTTCCAGACCAATGCCTATATTTAGATCTCGGAGAAGCATGGCATGCAGGTCTGGTACGAGCATGAAGGGGATTGCATTTCCTGCGATGAGTTCACAAAATGCATCGAGTTCATCTGGGACTTCGCTGCCGAACTGGGGATAAAACTCGAAAAGACCCAGGACCCGACAAAGATGGCAGAGGAACTACTCGCAAAGATCCGGGAGGATCAAAAATGACCTTCGTATCGGAAATTGCCGGACACTGGTTCGGCCTGTGCCGGAAACCACCAGCAGTACATATCCTGAAGACAGGTGCCTGTTTCCCGCCAGAACCTGCCTGCGCAGGGCAGCCTGACGGAGGTGGCGGGGGATCGGGATCTGTTCACCGGGGGATTGGATTTGCCCTTTCAGGGATGAGGACACTGAACCGGAACCGACAGCTCCTCTGGTTTACGTTCTTTGCCGGGCTTGTGCTGGCTGGAAACATCATCGCCCAGGGAGCACTCAGTTACATCACCTGGACCTGGGGATCGTCTTTAGGTGAAACCGGATGGGTTATCCTGAACAGTATCATCGAGTTCGCAACATTGTTATTTCTCGTGTTCCTGATCGCAGGCCTTGTCCTGAGCATCTCGTCAAAGAAAGATGGCACTGTGTCGTTCTTTGAAGGACTTTGCGGGGCAAAAAAACACATAAAAGCAATCATTGTGTGGTCTGTAATCCTGGCACTCGCAGGCATGCTGATTTTTAGCATTTACTTTTATTCTCCCGACTGGCTCCCGCGTAATAACCTGTTCCCCCACATCCTTGGAACCCTCTTTGGATCCGTCCTCAACCCGTTTACGGAATTCCCCTTCAACCCGACGCTCACCCCGTGGACCTTTTTTAACCCCTCACAAGTTGGGGGAATCCCGCTGACATCCTGGGTATATCCATTCGGGATCACGCAGACCCTGGTCTTTTCAGAGGTTAATCTGCTCTTGTTTATCCTGACCCCGTTTATCGTGCCCTTTATCATACTCGAGAAGAAGAGCCTCAGGGGGGCAGTCATGGGATCGTTTACCCTGATGAAAAAGAACTGGGTTGAGACTGCTGCCTGCGCTGTCTTCCTTGGAATTGTTGCATGCAGTGTGTTCCTTACGTACCTGATCGTCCAGACTGCATCCGGGATGGTCACACCAGACGCGGCAATCAGGATACGTCCGGAAAATACATGGATTGTCCTTGCTCTCGTGTATGATAGTGCACTGTTCTGTTTTGCGATGATTATGGCAACGGTTGGCGGGATTGCCGCTCTGGACCTCTATACATCGGCAAAAAGCAGGCAGATCGCCGCTGAATCCACGGAACCAACAGGGAGTGTGATCTAAATGCGCCTCAGATCAGTAATTGCCGACCAGTGGCTGGGGTTGTGCCGGAAACCACCGGTGGTCCGTACTATGCAGACTGGCTTTGGTTTCCCGCAGGAATCCCTCCACGAAGGTCTCCCAGATGGCGGTGGCGGAGGATCGGGGTCAATTCGCAGGGGGATCGGAGCAGCCCTCTCCGGGATGAGGACGCTGAACCGGAACCGACAACTCCTCTGGTTCACGCTCCTTGTCGGGCTGGTGCTGGCCGGAAACAGCATCGGCCAGGCGGCATTCCGCTACATCAACAGGTCCCTGCAACCAGTGATAATCGTATCATATCTCCAAGACTTTTTCATCGAGTTCGCAACACTGTTCTTCCTGGTGTTCCTGTTGGCGGGCCTTGTCCGGAGCATCTCACAAAAGAAAGAAGGTCCTGCATCGTTCTTTGAAGGGCTTGCCGGTGCAAAAAAATACCTGAAATCGATCTTTTTGTGGTCGGTTGTTCTGGCACTCGCGGGTATGCTGCTCTTCCGTATCTGGGTCTCCATTTTCATCTGGCTGCCCCCGGAGTTTCGGTTCCTTAATATCTTCGGGCCGTTCTCTTTCCTTTCCGGCACGCTCTTCCAGTTCCCCTTCAACTGGACGCTCGACTGGAACAGGTTTACCGAAATTCCGGGATACGGGGGACGGTCACTGCTCTTATGGATCTACCCGTTCGGATTTATGGAGACTATGAACTTTCTGGTGATCAACCTGCTCCTGTTCATCTTGACCCCGTTTGTCGTGCCCCTCATCGTGCTCGAGCAAAAGACCCTCAGGGAGGCTGTCGCGGGATCGTTTGCCATGCTGAAAAAAGCCTGGGCCGGGGTAGCCACCTGCACCCTTTTCCTCGGAGTTATCGTAATCGGTGTGTTCCTTACGCACCTGCTCATCCAGACAGCATCCGGGATAGTAGATCCATACAACACGGCCATCTTCCATCCCCCCGGCTCGTGGATTGCTCTTGCCCTCGCCTATAATTTCGCACTTTTAACGATTGCATTTGTCATGGCAACAGTCGGAGGAATCGCTGTACTGGACTTTTACCGCACTGCAAAGACCGGACAGATATCCCCCTTTGCCGGAACGGAAGTTATCCCATAATTTTTCTGACCACGCCTTGCCAGGCATACCGGCGTAAAAATGGTATCGGTAAATACCTGCGGACCAATCAGCTTCCGGAAATTTATAACCCTAAAACAGGACCAAGATATATTTATATTGTAAATATCGATATATTTACATATGTCCAAATTAGTTGGCCAAAAACCATTCGCAGTCTGGAAAATTCTCCTGCTGTGTATTATGGCAGGTACAGCCATCCTGGTACTACCCGTATCGGCAACAGATAAACCGGTTGTCACGATTGTCGCGCAGGGAGCCGGATCGTATTATCTCGGAGAAGAAGCAGTTTTTTCCGGAATTAATACTGATACAGGTTCCACGTACCTGTACATAACCGGGCCCAACCTTCCGGAGAATGGAGGAAATCTTACTTCGCCGGCACAAAAAACGGTTAGCGGAAACCCGGACACATTTACTGTTGTGAAGACGCATGCGGATAAAACCTGGGAATATCTTTGGTACACCTCCGGTCTCAGGCTGGATGCCGGATCATATACCGTTTATGCAGTAAGCGAGCCCAAAACAGGAGACCAATTGGCAGACGCACCTTATGGTACGACCAGCATAATAGTCAAAAAACCGTTTCTAACCGCAGGGATCTCCCCTTCATCTGTCTCAAGAGGGCTGCCGTTCACGGTAACGGGGACGGCGATAGGCATTCCTCCCGAAGTCCAGATATGGATTTTTGGCGATCACTATGTATATAATGCAACAACCCCGGTAAATTCAGACGCTTCATTTACCTTCAATGGCGATGCAACGCTGTCAGGGAAACTGCCCAAAGGACAGAATTATCTGATCATGCAGCACCCGATGGCGGACAACCAGTTCGACTTTGTTATCAGCGGCGATTATGTCCGCAACCAGAAACTCAACAACGGTACGAATCTCTTTAGGATAACCGGCCCGGGAAGCCTGCAGGGCGGCGATGCAGCAGACGCACTCATTACCTCAATCAGCGATCAGGAGGTCCACGATCACACGTTGACTAATGATACATATACCATAATCCCGTTCCAGGTTACCGATACAGGAAGTCCGACAGTTGTTCCGGCATCCGGTGCATCCACCGGCACTGCAGTAACAATCTCGGCAGACGGGAGCCATTCCTATTACCAGGGTGAAAAAGTGATCTTACGGGGACAGGGCTCAGGTACGGTATACCTTTTCATGACCGGCCCAAACCTTCCGGCTAATGGCGGGAGCCTTGCCTCACCACATCAGGCCGTTGTCAGCGGGAACCCGGATTCATTTACTGCGGTAACCACAAAACCGGATAAAACCTGGGAATATTTCTGGTACACCGATAATCTCAACGTGGGCGCCGGTACGTACACCGTTTATGCGGAAAACCAGCCAAAAGCGGCCGACCAGCTGGATTCCGGCGCTGCAGATATCGGGATGGCCCTGAAAAAACCATTCATCACGGCACAGATCTCTCCGGCAACAATTTCACAGGGACAGCCTTTAACGGCCTCCGGATCTGTGGAAGGAAATCCCGAAACGGTCCAGATATGGATCCTTGGTAAGAACTACTATTCCAAGTCAATTGTATCTGTCAACTCCGATGCCTCATACCTGTATATTGTGCCCGGGGTGGTCACCAGTAAGCTTACAGGCGGCCAGTACTTCGCGATTGTCCAGCACCCGATGCAGAATACTATGTTCGACATCGATGTCAGCGGGGATTACGTCCGCAGTCTGCAGTCTGACAACGCTACGCTCTTCAGGATCTCCGGCCCGGGAAATCTTCAGGGCAATGACGCCGCAGACGCACTCGTTGCTGCGTTCAGTGACCCCAATATTGGTGATGACACTTATACCATCATTCCATTCCAGGTTACGGATACAGGAAGTCCGACACCTCTGGCAACTGCTGCTGCAACCGTTCCGGTCCAGCAAACGACCCGGCACGTCCCGCTCCAGTATGCTATCCCAATCGGAGCAGGAGCTCTGGTTATAGTCGGGATTGTGCTTTGGAAGCGGAATTAAAAATTATCTTTTTTAAAAGAGTTTCCAAAAGGGTACGTATTGCCACATATTATCATTTGGTAATAAACGCGAGGGTGTGATATCCCGAATTGATTTTACACATATAACCATTTCTGTGCATAAGCCAGGA
>DAOQAA010000025.1:0-29442 GCA_035353675.1 Methanoregula sp.
CCATGGGCTGCGTAGAAGCACTCAGTTATGAGATCCTGATCCGGAATGCGTCGTTCAAGGAGTCGCGGGACTACATCCGGAAGAACTTTTCCGAATCTATCGATGTTGATCCGGGGTTCAAGGTCTTTGATGTGTATGTTATCGGTGTTCCCCCGATTGCTATCGGCCTTGACGGGGATTTTGTTATCTTCCCGTACACGAAGCCCTGCCATGGGACATTCCTGTTAAGGGTTGAGGATGCAACAGAGGCCGGGCGGCTAAGGGCGCTTGTGAAAAAATGAGGGGGCGGACAATTCCCTCTGTCAGGCGTTCTTTTAAGGGAAGTTCATCAGGCCCGATTTATATTCGGGATAAAATCAGTGTGAACTTATATAGTGCGTGCGGACGAATTATTAATCAGGAGAATCGAGGGAATGGCAGGTAAAGGGAAAGTGCTTCTTGTTGACGATGAAGATATTATTTTGGATGTGTCCCGTGAAGTATTCCAGTTCCTTGGGTACGATGCTGCGTTTGCAAAGGAAGGCACATCGGCAATTGAACAGTACAAACGGGAGAAGGAAGCCGGCCGGCCATTTGACATTGTCATCATAGATCTTACCATATCTGAAGGTATGGGTGGGAGAGAGACCATAGAGAAACTCAAAGAGTATGATCCGGATGTAAAGGCAGTCGTGTCAAGCGGCTATGCCAATGACCCGGTCGTACAGGAGTATTCCCGTTATGGTTTTTCCGGGAAACTTACCAAGCCCTACCGGATAAACGAGATGAAAGCGATGCTTGAAGCAATGATAAAAAAGAACTGATCTTTTTTTAGTGTAATTTTATTCCGATAATTTGTAATTATCCCAAACATATATGCCCTCCCGGAAACATCAGGCCTGTAAGGGGACTGTTTATGCGGGAAGTATCCGTGCTTGTCGGAGGCAGGGCCGGGGACGGGATCAACAATGCCGGCCTGATGGTTGCGCACCTGCTCAACCATCTTGGTTATTATATCTGCATTTCCATCGATTATCCGTCGCTTATTCGCGGGGGACATAATTTTGCCGTGGTGCGTGCCGCTGACGAACCGATCGGTGTGTCAACCAGCCGTATTGATTATCTTATCGCGCTCAACCAGGAGACACTTGACCGTCACCTTCCCCACTGCCATGACTGTACTGTGATTGTAAATGCAGATCTGGTAAAACCTGTCAAAAACGGACAGGCACTTTCCGTAACCTCCATCCTTAAGGCAGAATCCGCACCGCCCGTCACCGGGAATTCTGCGATGATTGGCGCATTTGCAAAAGCAGCAGGCATCCCATGGGAGACGGTAAACAATGTCTTTTCCCGGCATATGCCAAAGGCTACAGATGAAAATCTTCGGGTTGCACGGAGGGCATACGACCAGAGCAACACCACCCGGCCGATCCCGGCGCTCCCGCATCCGCCGCACAGCCTGTTGTCGGGAAATGAAGCGATCGGGCTTGGCCTTGTCGCCGGAGGTCTTGCAACATATATTTCCTACCCGATGACACCGTCATCATCCCTGCTTCACTTCCTTGCCGCAAACGCGGAACGGTTCGGAATAACCGTCATACACCCGGAGAACGAGATTGCCGTCATCCTGATGGCTCTTGGCAGCGCCGTCGCCGGAAAAAAGACCGCTGTCGGAACTTCAGGCGGAGGCTTCTGCCTGATGACCGAAGGGCTGTCATTTGCCGGCCAGGCAGAGATCCCTGTCGTGATCGTGGTTTCACAGCGGACCGGGCCGTCAACCGGTCTGCCGACATATACCGGCCAGGCAGAACTTTCCTTTGTATTGCATGCAGGCCAGGGTGAGTTCCCCCGGCTGGTTGTCGCCCCTGCTGATGCAAAAGAAGCCTGCACCTGGTCAGAATCCGCAGTCGGGATTGCATGGAAATACCAGATCCCGGCGTTTGTGCTGGCCGACAAGACCCTGTCAGAAGGCATCTACAGTCTCGATTATGAAGAACTGCCCCGTCTCCCGATGCCGGATGCTGTACTCTGGGACGGGCAGGCACCCTACCGGCGCTATACAGATACACCGGACGGCATCTCACCGCTAGCGTTTCCCGGCAGGAAGGATGCAGTTGTTAAGGTCAACAGTTATGCGCATGACGAGGACGGGATTACGACAGAAAATGCAGGGCTTGTCGCACAGATGGCAGAAAAGCGCAGGAAAAAATACATGAAGTTAAAAGAGGAGATGGACCGGTTCCCGTGCGTTAATGTCCGGGGATTACGCGATGGAACAACAGCCCTCCTCTGCTGGGGTTCTGTCAGGAATGCCTGTGACGAAGTGGCAGCGCAGCTGGGATTGCGGGTGATCCAGCCGGTAGTGCTCTCTCCCTACCCGGATCGGCAGTTTGCATCTGCGTCCCGTGGGGTTGAACGCATGATAGCCGTTGAGGAAAATGCCACCGGGCAGCTTGCGGCACTTGTGCGCGAGCATGGCGGCCATGTTGATAACACCGTTCTCAAATATGACGGCCGTTCATTCACACCGGATGAACTGCTCAATCTGGTAAAAGAGGTGATTGAGGTATGACCAAAAACCTGATCACGCCCGCACAGAACACATGGTGCCCCGGCTGCGGAAACTTTGCCATCCAGCACACGCTCAAAGAGGTCCTTTCCGGTCTTCTGGATGAAGGGCGGTCCCCTGACGACGTTGTGCTGGTCTCAGGTATCGGGTGTCATGCAAAGATCGCCGACTACCTCAACATCAACAGCGTTTACACTCTTCACGGAAGGACTATCCCGGTGGCAACAGGTCTTAAACTTGCCAATCCGGCACTTACTGTTATCTGTTGTGCCGGAGACGGAGATGCATATGCCGAGGGGCTTGACCACCTGATCTTTGCCGCAAAACGAAACATTGACATCACCATGATCGTTCATAACAACCGGGTTTACGGGCTTACTACCGGACAATTCACCCCCACGTCACCGTTGGGTTTTAAAGGAAAATCTACCCCGAATGGAGCGACAGAGTACCCGTTTAACCCGCTCGAACTGATGCTTGCTTCAGGTGCAACCTTTGTTGCGCGGGGTTACACCCGTAAGATGCCGCAGCTTGCGCAGCTTGTCCGGCAGGGTATTACCCACAAGGGTTTTGCCTTTATCGATGTCCTCCAGATCTGCGCGAGTTTCTTTAACATGACCGAATACTACCAGTCCCGGGTATATGATCTTGCCGGCCACAACCCGGCAGATTTTGAAACTGCGTGTATGAAAGCAAGGGAATGGGACTATAACCACGATACACCTGTCGCCCTTGGTTTGTTCTACAAGCGGGCACTTCCAACTTTTGATGACCATTATCCGGTCCGGAATTTATCAGGAAATGAACGCATGCAACAGATCCGTGAACTTTTTGAGGCATCGAAGTAACGATTATCCCGGCATTGTACCGGTAAAATAAGATGTTGTAACCGGTGCCCGGATAAGGATTGAGCGGATGAGCGACCCAGATGCAGACCGTGATGAGGTATTCCGGCAGATCAGCCGGCATTCCGGAGGGGTGACGGTTATCCTTATTCCACTCCTTATTGTAATCATCTGGCTGCTGGAGAACTACCTTCTTGTAGGAAATACCCGCCTTTTTGAACAGGCCAGCTTCACAGGGCTTCTCATCTATACGGTTCTCTCGTGCATTATTGTCGGCATCCTTGTCCCGTTTGTGCGTATCCGGGCGGCATTCCTTTCGGGGACAATCAACATGTTCCAGATTGGCTTCCGGTCACTGCGCCGGACGGTAACTGCCATCAGCCTGACTGCAATAGCAGCCTGTGCCGTATTTGTCGTAATGAATATGTCGGGGCAGGGTCCGGACCGTGGAACCGGTGCCGCGCTTTTTATTTTCCTGCTGCCGACAGCAATCGCAGCGGTGATGATCTGCTGGGGGCTTCTTGGGACACATGTGCAGGCATATTTTCGCAGCGGCGGGGTAATTGTCTCCGTTTTCACCGGCGTCCTGATAACGGCGCTGGTCTTTGCCATATCAATGTCAGCATTGTTTGCCGGTGCTGACTTTACAGGGACATTTGCCGGCTTTTTGGCACTTGGATGCGTAATCGGACTCTTTTTCTTTGCCGTTCGTGATGTCTACGCCACCATTATTGTTGTCACTGCGGGCTTAGCCGTCCTGCCTGTATCCTCGGTCGATCCCGCATATCTTGTGCCTTTTAACCCGGCAGTTGCACTGTGCAACATTCTTGCTACCGGGACTCTGTTGGGGGTACACCTGTACTTTTCCCGACATTACACAACTGTCATGATCCCCAAAAAATAAACGGTTCCTGCAAACGGAATTTTACCGGGATGAACACAAATGTCTGGAGCATCGTTCCGGAACCCGGATTTTTGTAACGGTGCGATTCTCAAACCCGCTGCGTCCGGATATTTTAAAACGTAACCCCCATTGCATAATTTTTTACACGATTGCTACCCACTCTCACGAAGCGTATATTTCCGGTGATAAAAGTGGACGTCCTCATTTTTTCTGCCCTGATTCTTGCTATCACCGGAAGTGCAATCGGGTTTGCTTCAGGCTTTTTCGGGGTGGGCGGCGGTTTTCTGATGGTCCCCGTAATGTACTGGCTGCTGACCAGCTTCGGGTTTGATCCGACAATATCACTCCGGGTAGCATTTGGCACCAGCCTTGCCGTTATACTGCTGACCGCACTTTCAAGTGCATGGGGCCATCACTGCCGGCGCTGTGTACTGCTGCGTCCACTTGCGCTTATGGTAGTTCCCGGGATTATTGGTGGCTTTACCGGCGCGGCAATCGCCACTCATATGCCCGGCCGGATTATGGCTTCCCTCTTTGGCGTGGTGCTCATCCTTGCTGCCGTCCGGATGTACTTCTCCCATACACCCCAGAATGAGGATCAAATCCCGGAAAAGGTTTGGATCTTTATTCCGTGGGGCTTTGTCTTTGGTCTTGTCTCCGGACTTTTTGGAATCGGTGGCGGGATTGTCATGGTACCGGTAATGACCACGCTTCTTGGCATTCCACTCCGGCACGCTATCGGCACTTCGACAGCTTTTATGCTCTGTTCTTCTGCAAGCGGCACCATCTCCTATATCATAAACGGTCTTGACGTTGTCGGCCGGCCGCCGTTTTCATTCGGGTACGTCAACCTTGCATACTGGTGTGTCCTTGTAGTGGCGAGCGTTCCTTTTGCCCAGCTGGGCGTCCGCGCTGCGCACACGACATCTCCGGAGAAGATTAAGCTGCTCTTTGCGATACTCATGGTTGCAATGGGGCTCCATATGATCATTGGCATTGGATGAAGGTAATCCAACAGTCGTTTGTCTTATTGTAATTCGGGTAACGATGCAACAGCAAGACACGAATGAGAGACCGTTGAATAAAAAGTGACGATAATTATATGATCACAATGATGAAAATGACAACATATAATGACAGGCGGGCATCACACCGGTAAGCTCATTGTATCCCTTGTAACCTGTCTTCTCCCCGGGTATATCGCCCTCTATCTGTTTACAACTTCAATCCCCGGCTGGTACTCAAACCTGAATAAACCTGACTTTGTCCCGCCGGACATCATTGTTTTTTACACTATCATTTTTGCATTCTCTCTCCTGGGTCTTACGATGTACAGCATCTGGAACGCAGGTCTTTTGCATCGTGATGTAAAGGCAGCATTCCAAATGTTTTTGTTTGTGTTGATCCTGTTTTTCTTCTGGTTTGTTGCCTTCTTCTACATCCAGTCAGTCTTCTTTGCGCTTATCGTCATGATCATGACCATTGCAGTCATGCTTTGTGTCCTTGTACAGGCCCTGTTATCGACAGTGGGTTCTGCACTTTTTATTGTCCCGTCCCTGATCCTGATGCTTGTATTTTGCTGCGCCAACCTGATGATCCTCTTAATGAACTCCAATCTCCCGTTTGGATGATATATTATCCAGGTAAAATCCCGGGACGCTTTTTATGCATAATCGAAACGATTATTCCCTGCAATATTCCACAATCTACCGATCAATTACAGGAGCGACTTTAATGGACCGATACGTATGCACCATCTGCGGGCATGTTTACAACCCGGAAAAAGGCGAACCGATTCAGGATATCAAGCCTGGTGTCGATTTTAAGAATCTTCCGGCGGACTGGGCCTGCCCGGTCTGTTTTGCATCAAAGAATCAGTTCAAAAAAGAGGAGTAACTACTGGTTGTTATGGTATCGCGTGAACTTGTTTCCGGGGTATACTGGGTAGGGGCCCTCGATTTTGACCGCCGGATCTTCGATGAATTAATTCCGCTCCCGGAAGGGACGAGTTATAACTCATATCTTGTAAGGGGCAGCCAGAAAACCGCACTTATCGACACGGTTGACCCTGCAAAGGAATATGAACTTGTCTCAAACCTTGTACGGCTTGGCGTCGATCACATTGATTACATTGTCATTAATCATGCCGAGCAGGATCATTCCGGAACCCTCCCCCTGATCTTAGAGTTCTATTCGGATGCACAGGTGGTCACGAACGCAAAATGCCGCGATCTTCTTGTTTCCCTGCTGCATGTCCCTCAGGAGCGTTTTAAGGTAATCACAGATGGCGAAACCCTTTCGCTTGGCGACCGGACACTCCAGTTCCATATGACCCCGTGGACGCACTGGCCTGAGACCCAGATCACTTTCCTTGTCGAGGATAAGATCCTCTTCCCCTGTGATCTCTTCGGTTTCCATGCGGCAACAAGCGAACTTTTCATCACCGATGAAGCATGGGCATACCGTTTGGCAAAGCGGTATTATGCAGAAATCATGATGCCATTCAGGGGCAGTATCAAAGGCTACATAGAGAAAGTCCGCGAACTCTCGCCCGTCATGATTGCACCCAGCCACGGCCCGGTCAACAAGAACCCGAAATTCATCCTTGACGCATACGCGGACTGGGTTTCGGACTCCGTGAAAAACGAAGTAGTTATCCCGTACGTCTCGATGCACGGCAGCACGGCCAAAATGGTAGACTACCTTACCGGGGCACTCATCAGCAGGGGAATTGTCGTGAAACCCTTCAATCTCACGAAGACCGATATCGGGGAACTTGCGTACTCCCTTGTCGATGCGGCGACTGTGGTGATAGCAACGCCGACAGTTCTTTTCGGCCCGCACCCGACGGTTGTTTCCGCGACATACCTTGCGAATGTGCTCCGGCCGAAGACCCGGTTTGCATCCGTAATCGGCTCCTACGGGTGGGGCGGCAAGAGCGTCGAAACGATCACAAAGATGCTCGATCATGTCAAAGTCGAGATTATCCCGCCGGTTGTAATACAGGGCGAACCCGAAGAGGGGTCAATGGAGTCCCTTGATCGGCTCGCTGATGAAATCCTAAAAAAGCACCAGAGCATTAACATCGCGTAAGGACACAAGGCCACAGGCATAACAAACCTTTTTTGGTTTACAAATGCGAGCGTTTCCAGAAATATTATCACAAACGTGAAAGCCCGCGTTTTTATAATGTCCACGGTTTGTAGACCAGCACGGGATAAAGCCACCCGTCATTTCCAAATTCACTATTCCTTTTCCTTAAAAAAAGGCAAACGCTCATAGAGCACGAGAGACAACCACCTATGTGATGCACCGGCTCCTCTATATTTCCACGATTGCCGCGGACCTTGGGGATATCTTCTTCTTTATTGCCCCTCTCACGGCAGTCCCTCTTATTGTCACGGTGCTTTTTGCTGAATGGAGCTTACTGCTGCCCATGGCTGCCGTGCCGGTTATTTTTCTCATTCTTGGGACGGCCTTAAAACAGCTGCCACGGAACGTGCACGAGAACCGGCTCTCAACTGCGCTCTGTTCGGTTGCCCTTTTCTGGTTTGCCTGCGCCATGGTAAGCGGCATCCCGTTCATGCTGGGTCTCGACATGAGTTTTACCGATGCTTTCTTTGAGGGCATGGCGGGGTGGACCGGCACCGCATTTACCATGATGCGGTCTCTTGACCTTGCACCCTATACCCTGCTTTTCTGGCGCTCGTATATGCAGTGGATCGGCGGCATAGGGATCATTGCCTATGCAATCACCCTTGCAAGCAGCACCGGGCTCTTCCAGGGAAAATTCTACAGGAAAGAGAGCCGGGAGGAGCCCCTGATGCCAAGCATCATATCGACAGGACGGGCGATCTGGAAAATCTACGCGTTCCTTACGTTTATTGCGCTCGGGCTCATCCTCTTTACCGGTCTTTCCCTCTGGGATTCCGTCAACCTCGCGCTCACGACGATCTCAACCGGCGGGTTTGTTATCCATGATGGAGGAATCCTTGCATATAACAACGTTTTCCTCGAACTATTGCTCATCCCGATTATGATTGCCGGGGCACTCCCGTTCCGCCTGTATTACCTGATCACGGAGAACCGGCGGTGGAGCTTTTTTGGGGACGACCAGGTCAAACTCTTCCTTTTTGTTGCAGGAATCGGGACGGCAGTACTCGCCTATGATCTGGTCTTTTTCGGGAACACGGAGATTCCTGTCGCACTTATGCAGGGCCTGTTTATGTCGGTATCTGCCCTTACAACAACCGGGTTCCAGATCGCAAATATCCAGATGTGGGAGAGTGTGACTCTTCTTTTTCTTCTTATGCTCGTGTTTATCGGAGGATCTGCCGGCAGTACCTCCGGGGGTATCAAATTAAACCGGGTAGTACTCGGATTCCGTTCACTCATCTGGTGGTTCAGGCGGCTTTTTGTGAGCGGCAAGGTATTAATTCCATTTAAAAGCGAAGGACGGATTATCCCGCGTGCGACGGCAGAACTTGAAACTGCAAAAACAATGCTTGTGATCATCCTTTCCGTCATTGTCATATTTGTGGCCACGCTTGTTATCATACAGTTCCACCTGACCTTGTTTTCCATTACCGATGTCATCTTCGATGTCACATCCGCATTCTCCACCTGCGGGATTACTTCAGGATATGTATCCCCGGATATGCCATTTATCTCGAAATGGGTGTTTATCGTAGTAATGTGGATCGGGCGGCTCGAAGTAATCCCGGTTCTCATGTTGTTTATTGCCCTGTTCCGGGGGTCCGACTAAAAAGGCCAGCCAACACAAATACACTTTTCTTAACTTCAGAAGATCTAATATAAATTAAAACCACAATAGTAAAAAGATGAAACAGATCGCCCTGTACGGAAAAGGCGGTATCGGGAAGTCCACAACCTCGGCAAACCTCTCCGCCGCACTCTCGTTTGCGGGGCATGATATCCTTCAGATCGGGTGCGATCCCAAAAGGGACAGCACGCGTATGCTGATGCACGGGAAACTGATTCCCACGGTAATGGATTTGGTGCGTGAGCGGGGCGCTGCGGCAGTGACGCCCGCTGATGTTGTCTATACAGGATTTAACGGGATACGGTGTGTTGAGGCCGGGGGTCCGGAACCCGGTGTCGGTTGTGCCGGACGGGGAATTATCGCCACATTCCAGATGCTCGAAAAGTTCGGGACGCTTTCAGGCGATGTTATTGTCTACGATGTGCTGGGCGATGTTGTCTGCGGCGGGTTTGCCATGCCGATGCGTGAAGGCTACGCACAGGAAGTCTATCTTGTGACATCGGGGGAACTCATGTCCCTTTACGCCGCAAACAACATCTGCAAAGCGATAGAGAGGTTAAGCGCCCGCCCGAAGAGCCGGTGCCGGCTTGCCGGGGTTATCTGCAACGCAAAGAACCTGCCAAAAGAGGAGGAACTTGTGGCCGAATTTGCCCACCGGGTCAACAGCCATCTTATCCAGTACATTCCCCGCGATCGTGTCGTGCAGCTTGCAGAGATAAACCGCAAGACGGTGATCGAGTACGACCCTTCATCAAATCAGGCACAGAAATACCGTGATCTTGCCGCCCGGATCATGGAGAACACCAGTTTTACCGTCCCTACCCCTCTCGGGATCGATGACCTTGAGGCCCTTGCCATCGAATTCATGTAGGTCTGCCGGCTGTACTCTTACCGGCGCTCTCTCGGTGACTACCCATGTCCGTGACGCGATTACCGTCGTGCATGGCCCGCAGGGGTGTACCCATCATAATTTTTCCCTCCTGCATGCGACAAACCTTGACAACGACCGGATCGTCATCCCCCCGCTTGTCTCGACCGGACTTTCGGAGACCGATGTGATCTTTGGCGGCGAGGGAGCGCTTGACCGGACACTTGATTCAGTGATCGCCCGTAATCCTTCGGCAGTCTTTGTTCTCTCGACCTGCATCACGGATACGATTGGCGATGATGTCGCTATGGTCTGCGGGATACATAACGAAGTCCCGGTCATTGTCGTTCCTACTGCCGGGTTCCTTGGGGGACCGTTCCAGACCGGGGTTAATAATGCACTTGTTGCCCTTGCCGGTATGGCAATGCCTGTGAAAGGAAACGGCAGGGTAAATATCATCGGAGAAAAGAACCTCGAATACGAGGTTGAGGAAAACTTCGAGGAGGTGTCCCGGCTGCTTGACCTGCTTGGTCTTGAGGTAAACGTCAGGTTTGTGCACGACCTTACTGTAAGTCAGATCGCAACACTGGGGGCTGCCCGGCTCAATATACTCCGCGATCCTACACTTATTCCCGTCGGGGAATACCTCAGGGATCGTTTTGGCACGCCGTTTATCCCGGCCTATCCAACGGGGATATCAGGTACGGTTGCGTTCCTTGAAACCGTGGGAAAAATCTGCGGCATTGACTACCGGAATGCAGTAGAGGATGAACGTGCATTCCGGCAGGAGACGCTCGATGATTTTGCAGACATTGCAGGTGCCGGGATTTCTTTTTCCCTCCGTTCTCCGGATCCAGAAGGGACCAAGGTGGCTAGGGATATCGCACAGGCACTCCGTCTCGACATTTCATCCACAGGCTGCCCGGTGCCGGTACCTGTCACAGCCCCGGTAGGGATATCCGGTGTGCGCCGGCTGCTGCACCGGTGGAGGAGATCGATTCATGCCTGAATGCGAGACTCCCCTCTGGCCCTGCGCAATGACCGGGGCGGCAGCATGCCTTGCCGGTTTTGAGGGAATATCCGTTATCATCCACGGTTCAAGTGGCTGTTATTACTATCCAAAGACCCTGCTCAACGCCAACCTCCACGGGACATTTATTCTTGAAAACGAGGTGGTGTTCGGGTCGGCAGACCGGCTTCGTGAGGTAATCAGGGATCTGTCGGGTAAGGGAGGGCAGATCGCAGTTGTTACTACCTGTGTCCCGGCAGTGCTTGGCGAAGACATAAAATCGGTACTTGACGGAACCGATGTCATTTTGGTCGACAGCCCCGGGTTTGCCGGCGAACTGGAAACCGGTTACCGGGCGGCCCTTGCTGCAATTGCCCCGAATGTCAGCCCCCAAAGAAAGGGTGTCAATATTGATGGCGTGTCCCTCTCGGATCCGTTTTATGAGGGGAACATCCAGGAGGTATCCCGGCTGCTCCGCCGTGCCGGAATTCCTGTAGGAACGGTGTTCTGCCGGGACTGGGCCGAGATGGCGGGACATGCAGCACCGTTCACGATTGGTACAAATGATGATTTTGTATCAGGTGTCGGGAAATATCTTGGCGGGACGCTTGGATTTTTGGCGCTGAAAGCGACCTTTGAGAGACTTGCAGAAGTATACGAAAACGCGGATGTGGACCCGGTCCTTACAGAAATCGAATTGCAGGAAGAACAGGTAATCCGCGCCTGTGACCGGTACCTTTCCCGTTACGATCCACCCGGTGTTGCAATCTTTGCCGGTTCTGCCTATGCTTCTTTTGCGGCAGACATTCTCACCCGGTACCTTGATGCAGAGATCCTCATTGTCGGGACGCGAAATGATCCGCCACAAAAAATGGCCGCGAAATATCCTGTTGAAAAGATGACCGGGCTTGAACAGATTTCTAAAAAAATTGAGGAGATCTCACCGGACCTCGTGATAGGATCGGCATTTGAACGGTCGGTAAACGGCAACCGGGCGTTTGTCGGGATTATTCCTCCCCTTCGCGGACGGATCAGGTTAACCAATCCTCCCCTTGTGGGTACTGGAGGCACGCTTCATTTTGTTGAAAACGTTCTCAACTCCTGTATGGATATAAAAACGTAAACCTGATGGTAAAAACCTTGTAAAAGGAGTTTGTTTTCAGGCTTTCCAAAAATATTGTGATGCTTCAGCGCCTCAGCAGGCAACCGAAGGCAGGTAAGATGCCCGCAGGAAAAGCAGAAGGGGGGTACCCCCCTCCCGGAAAAACAAAGGGGACCCCCACATCCCCCTGCAATCTTTTCCAGAGAAATGCTGGTGACCCCCCCGGTCTCACCAAAAGGAGGGGGTCACGCTTAAAATTCCAGCAACAAAACCTGTGCTTCGAATGGAGTCTTCGTCTTGAACTACATGCCACCCCCTCCCAACTCTTCATGAGGTGGGGGTCACCTATTCTAGCTTGAGGAGGGGGTGACCATCAGGACAACAGGGATTAGGGGTGACCCCCTGCCCCCCTCTTTATATTCTGAAGCAAAACAGGACATCTCCTCCAGTACCGGCATCGGCAGGGGTTCTCCCTTTTTTATTTTAATCACTTTCACCCCGCGCACGGCCCCGGGTTATATACTGCACCTGCAAGATGCACTACTACGACAGAAGGTGGTCGTGTATGATGGAAAAGGCAGGTTATATCCAGCGGACAAGATGCAGGGCGGTTGACCGTGAAGGCAGGATTCATGAAGTTGTGGAACTGCACATTCTCGGTGCACGGTATGCGATCCGGCTGGCTGATCTCGCAAAGGGTATTTCCGGACGGCAGGTTGTTGTTCAGGTTGAAGCACTCATACGCGAGTGGAACTATTACCTGGGAACAACCAGTGGTCTCGCACAGGTTTCGGCATCCGGAAAAGCCCTCAACATCGAACTCTTTGAAGCGGGAAACTTCACGGTTTCGCTTCTTGCCCTCAGATCGGTCATCTATGGGAAAGAGCGTCTTGCCACGATTGTAAGGATTCCCGAACAGCCGGCTTCCCGGTTCTGGAAAGACCGCAGGGTTACCGGCCAGCAGGAGATCAGTGCACTTGTCTGACCTCGCGCACCTCCCTCTTTCGTACCCTCTCCTTTTTATGGATCCCGGATGTTCCGGAACCGCACCATGATCAGGTTGTGCAACCTTAATAGTTTCAAAAGGAAACGTGTAATTACAAAGCAGGGGTCTTTTCCTGGTTCAAGTACGGCCCCTGCATGATACTGGAGACCGGCAA
The DNA here is from genome assembly GCA_035353675.1 of Methanoregula sp. GTDB lineage: Archaea > Halobacteriota > Methanomicrobia > Methanomicrobiales > Methanospirillaceae > Methanoregula. The sequence continues at coordinate 13,223 of DAOQAA010000025.1, forward strand.
TGAGTGCACAGGACGATACACTCTATCAGGAACTGGTGGAGCACCAGCAGGACCTGCTGGTAAAATTCAGTCCCGAAGGGCGCCTTCTGTATGTCAATTCAGCATACTGCGATGCCGTGGGAAAGACAAAAGAGGAACTCGCCGGCAGCGTTTTTATGCCGGCCACAAACGAACGGTACTCGGATGTCATGGCCACACGGATGGTAAACCTCTTCCGGCCTCCCTATACCTGTCAGGTAGAGCAGTGGATCTCTTCAAAGAAAGGCTCACGCTGCATCAGCTGGTCAGCACGTTCGATAACCGACGGCAAGGGCGAAGTTACCGCAATTGTTGCCTCCGGCCGTGATGTGACCCGGTTAAAACAGGAGCACCGCAGGATAACAAAACGTGATGAAGAACTGATGATTCTTCTGGAGAGCAGTCACCAGATGTATTTTACCCATGCTCCTGACCATACACTGCGTTACATTAGTCCCCGTATTCTCGCACTTCTCGGTTGCACTCCCCGGTCGGGAAAACGGTTATGGACCGATTACCTGACCGATAACCCGATCAACGCCCGGGGTCTTGAACGGACACTTAATGCCATATCGTCAGGACGGAGGGAACCGCCATACAGGCTCGAATTTTACGGAAAAGACGGTACGCGGATCTGGGTTGAGGTAAATGAGATCCCGGTTGTAAAAGATAACAAGACAGTAGCGATTGCCGGCTGCCTTGTGGATGTGACGGAGAAGAAAAAGGTCGAAGAGGGAATTGTTGAAGCTGAGATCCTCCTGAAAGAATACGGAAAGAATGGCAGGATGGATCAAACCGGTGAAGAGACCAGTGGAGCATTTTCCGCGCTCAAATCAATCTTTGCGCATGGAAAGAACGAAAATGATGCTGATACTGCCATGACTTCAGATAACGGCAGTAAATGACCGTGAAAGTATCCCGTACGAAACCTGCATTACTGTCAATATTGGAAAAATTCAAACGAAATCGGAATCCCGATTGAATCATATATGGCTCCATTCAACGGGATACGAAAAAAAGATTTTTATTTTCCTTTTTTCACGCACTCGGCAATATAACTGCCAGCCTTTGACGTCCCGGCCGTACCGCCGAGGTCCTTTGTCACGATCCCGTCCCGGATACTCTGCTCGATTGCCCTGACCACGGCTTCCGCAGCCCTATGTTCGCCAAGATGGTCAAGCAGGAGTGAACCGGCCCAGATTGTTGCAATCGGGTTTACAACGTCCATGCCCTTGTATTTCGGCGCAGAGCCGTGGATTGGCTCAAACATTGAAGTGCCCTTCGGGTTGATATTGCCGCCCGGGGCAAGACCGAGCCCGCCCTGTATCATCGCGCCGAGATCCGTGATAATGTCGCCGAACATGTTCGGCGTGACCACAACATCGAACCACTCGGGATTTTTCACAAACCACATTGTGACCGCGTCAACAAAGTTGAAATCGGTGGCGACATCGGGATACTTCTTTGCGGTTTCATTAAAGACGTCACGCCAGAGCCCGTATACATCGGACAGCACGTTAGCCTTGTCTACCGACGTGAGCTTTTTCCTGCGTTTCTGTGCAAGATCAAACGCATAGGTCTGGACACGGCGCGACCCTTCCCTGGTCACGACCCCGATCTGGTAGGCCAGTTCCTCTGCATCGGTTTCGACGTCGAGGCCGAACTTTACGTTGTAGATTTCCCGGATAACTTCAAGTTCGATCTTCTGGTGTTTCTTGAACCGGGACCCGATCCCGACATAGAAGTCCTCGGTATTTTCCCGAACAACAACAAAATCGATGTCTTTTGGCGTCTTGTTCGCAAGCGGCGTCTCGACCCCTTCGAGCAGCCGGATCGGCCGCAGGTTCACGTACTGGTCAAATGAGAACCGGAGTGCCAAAAGGATACCTTTCTCAAGGATGCCCGGCTGGACCCGGGGGTCGCCAATTGCGCCGAAATAAATCGCCTTGAACTTTTTAAGTTCTTTGAGGTCATCCTCGGTCAGGAGTTCCTTTGTCGCAAGATAACGGTCAGCTCCGATATCGAAATCTGTCCACTCAATCTCAAAGTTAAATCGCTCTCCGGCGGCTTTAAGAACTTTCTTTCCTTCGGTTACTATTTCGGGCCCGATCCCATCCCCGCCTATCGCCGCGACTTTGTACATACCGGCACCTCCTTTAATGCCTTTGCATAGTTCACAAGACCGCCTGCATCGATGATGCCCTGCATGAACCCGGGCACCGGTTCGATGGCCAGCTTCTTTCCGTCAACTTCCACGTATCCTTTTTTGAGATTGAGCGTGACATTTGCCCCGTCGGGAATCTTATCCGTATCTTTACAGACCACCGGCAGCACCCCGACATTGATGGAGTTCCGGAAAAAGATCCGGGCAAATGATTTTGCAAGCACGACATGTACTCCGCCGCCGAGAAGCGCCAGGGGGGCATGCTCACGCGAAGAGCCGCACCCGAAGTTCTTTCCGCCGACTACCACATCGCCTTTCTTTACGGTTTTTGCATATTCGTCACGGGTGCCCTCAAAGGCATGCTTTGCCAGTTCCTTTGGGTCATACATTGTCAGGAACCGGCCCGGAATGATTGCATCCGTATCGATATTGTCCCCGAATTTCCATGCCCTCATCGTCACACCTCCCGTGGGTCGGTGATCTCGCCCGTGATCGCACTTGCCGCCGCAGTTGCCGCAGAGCAGAGATACACCGATGCTTCAGTGCTCCCCTGCCGGCCCTTGAAGTTCCGGTTCGATGTCGACAGGCAGACTTCGCCGGGCGCGAGCAGCCCAAAAGACCCGCCCATGCACGGCCCGCAGCACGGTGCTTCAACAAGGGCTCCTGCTTTCACGAACTTTTCGATAATCCCGGTTTCGAGTGCCTTGAGGTATTCATCACGGGATGCCGGGATGACAAGCACCCGGGTACTGGTGTGGAACTTTTTCTTTCCAAGAACTTTTGCCGCTTCCGCCATATCCTCGTACCGGCCGTTCGTGCACGAACCGATGAAGACCTGATCAATATGCGTCCCGGCCACCTTACTCACCGGCACCCCCTGGTCAACATTGTGGGGAACAGCAACCTGCGGTTCGAGTTTTGATACATCGTATGTCCGCTTCTCTGCAAATTTCGCGTTATCGTCACTTGCAAGATCGATTGATTGCACCTTCCTCCGGCCTTTCATGTAGTCCCATGTGACTTTATCCGGCGGAACGATACCGGCTTTAGCGCCCATCTCGATTGCCATATTGCAGCAGGTCATCCGGCCTGCCATGTCCATTTTTGACATGGTTTTCCCGGTAAATTCGATTGCCTGGTAGGTCGCGCCGTCTCCCCCGATATCTGCCGCAATCGCAAGGATCAGGTCTTTTGCCCCGACACGCTTCTGGAACTTTCCCGAAACTTCTGCCCGTATGGTCTCCGGGACCTTGAAGTAAAGGGCGCCGAATTTCAGTGCAAAACCCATATCTGTCGATCCGATACCGGTTGCAAACGCTCCGACCGCCCCGTACATGCAGGTATGGGAATCCGCCCCTACCACAATCTCGCCGGGCGCTGCACGGCCTTTCTCAAGGACCACCTGGTGGCAGACCCCTTCATTAATGTCATAATTGTGGATGCCCTGTTCTGCGGCAAACTTTCGCATGTACACATGGTTTTGCGCCGCTTCAAGCGAATCTGCCGGGATCTGGTGATCAAAGAGCATGATTACACGTTTCGGATCGAATACGTGTTCTCCACCCATCTCGTAGAACTTCCGGATGGCAAGCGGGCCGGTAATATCGTGAATCATTGCCCCGTCGACCGGTGTCATGACCACTTCGCCTGCCCTGATATCGCTGCCGCATTTCCGTGAGAAGATCTTCTCGACGATTGTTGCTCCCATGCTCTATCGCCTGTACTATTGGCTCTGCCGGCACATGTACTTTGGGGAGGGGATATCCGGGGCTGTTTACCTGTTCATTTTTTTATAATTGCGAATAATTTCGCAGTCAAAGTAATCTTTAATCCCCCCGGTCTCCAACTATTGGCCTGATATACCATGCAAAAAATGAAAGTTGTAATGTGCGCCCTGGTGCTCTTTGCCCTGGCGATGATTGGTTGTGTGGCGGCTGCTGACAACACGCAGGACCACGTAATCTCGGTGAGCGGTTCCGGCACCGTTATGGGAACCCCTGACCGGGTCACGATCAGTTTCTCGGTCCAGACGGAGAATTCCGACGTTAAGCTTGCGCAGTCCAGTAACTCCCTTGCCATGAACAATGTCGTGGATGCTCTCGCGGCTGCGGGCGTACCCCGGGACCAGATGAAGACCACAGATTACTCCATCACCCCGGTATACCAGGACGACAAGGGAGTCTTTAGCTCGAAGGTCAAGACCTACCAGGTAACAAACACCCTGCGTGTGACCTTAAAGGACACCAACCAGACCGGCCAGATCATCGACACTGCGGTGAACGCCGGTGCCAACCAGGTAGACTCCATCCAGTTCATGCTCTCCGATGCCCAGGCCCAGGCGCTCCGGAACCAGGCCCTTGCAAAGGCTGTTGCAAACGCACGTGCCGATGCCGACACGGTCGCTTCCGCGCTCAATGTGACGATAACCGGGACAAACACTGCCGATATCGCCCAGTCGTACACTCCTGTTGCATACAGCCAGTACAACCAGGCAATGGACGCTGCAGGCGCCAAATTCGCAGCCTCGACACCCATCCAGTCCGGCAGCATCACGGTCACGGCCCAGGTAACCGTCACGTACAATTTCCGCTGAGTGTGCGATTCCGCACCCGGCCAGACTTTTTTCCAAACTTTTTTACCCAAGCAGCGTGTGATTATTTCATAATCCAGCACAAACATATCCGGCTCATCAGGGCCAGCCTATATCCAAGTATCGAATATCGGATGAAACTGCGGATACAATAGGATTGATTTTCAAATGGAACGCAATATTGGTTTTAAGGAGCGAAGGTACATTGAGGAGCTGCGGATTCTTACACGTTCAACTGCACTAGACTGCGTAATCGATGACCGGTTCGACCGGGTGATTTATGTCATCCGGCCGGGCGACATGGGGCTTGCGATAGGGAAAAAAGGCGACAATATAAAGCGGCTCCAGAACGTGCTGGGTAAACGGATCGAGATGGTGGAATTCGCCGAGCAGCCGGAAGTATTTATCGCCAATATCTTCAAACCGGCCGAAGTAGTCGGGATCGAACGCGGGGCCGAGGGCACTCCGGTAAACGTCCTTGTGAACAAGAAAAATGATCTGGGCATCGCAATCGGAAAAGCCGGCTGCAATATCGAGAAAGCGCGTATCCTCTGCCGGCGTTTTTGTAACATTGAAATTGGGGAAGTTCTGCTCGCGCAGGAGGAAGCATGAGTACGGGAGCACGGGATCCGGTAGATCCACAGGTAATACGGGGACTCTGGGAAGTAATCTGCGAGCGGGCGGCAAACCCAAGCGAGAACTCGTATACGAGCCGGCTTTTAAGAGACAAGAAAGGGATAGACAAGGTACTTGAAAAGGTAGGCGAGGAATCTACCGAGTTTATCATTGCCGTAAAAAACGGCGTGCCTGAACGGACAAAAGAGGAAGCCGCCGATCTCTTCTTCCATATCCTTGTCGCACTCCGCGCTGCAAACGTCGATTTAAAAGAGGTTCTCGGAGAACTTGAGCACCGGCGCAAATAAACTTCGCATATTTTTACATTTACCTAAATAGCCCTATTTTTGCAAAAATGTCGCAATATCTACCATTTCTGAAACAAATGCAGCCGGTTCAGAGCCGGTAAGCAGTCCGTCATCGACAAATATCGGTGCGCTGGCACGCAGGGCCACTGTAATTCCGTCACTGGGACGACAGTCAAGCCATTCCTCGCGACCATCCGATGTGAGGACCAGCTGTGCATAATACACCCCATCTTCCACATAATCGATCTGGAGATGCCGGACAGAAATCGAAAACTTACCCATGAGATCAATAAACAGGTCGTGCGTAAATGGCCGGGGCGTCACTTCATTGTTTTTCGCACTATTGATCGCGATTGCTTCCCACAGGCCGATAAATATCGGGATTGTGCGCCCGGTGTTATCGATAAGTACTACAGCCGGTACGGTAGCGGTGTTGCTTATGGCGACAAACACTCCCTTGACGTAACACTGTACCGGCTCCATGGCTGGCCTTTAGAGACATTACCCTGCCGTATGATAAGACTTGAGGTAGGTAGGAGTTGCCGGAGGGACTGCTGTTACGGGGGGTTATGAGTTTCCCGACGGACGATAATGAGGCTTGACACTATTCCAAGGGCGATATTGAAATAGTAAAGCACAATCCTCCAGAGGACGACAAAGACCCCGACGATTGCTGCCGGGATAAAAAGGGCATACATAGACGTTGCGCCGACCTCAGCAATACCGGAACTGCCGGGAGTAAGGGGCAGCATCATGAGGATCGCAAGGATAAGCTGGATCACAAACGACTCTAAAAAGAGCGGCGGTTGCCCAAGACCGATAAGGATCAGCGACGCGGTAACAATCTCCGAGATCCAGTAGAGCAGGGTAAAGAACATCCCCCAGAGCAGACCGGATTTCGCAGTCCGGACAAATTTAAGCACAGCGGCATGGAAATTTACAATCTCCGATTCGATACGGGCCAGAAGTTCCGTTACCCGGGACTGTTCCCATGATTTGGTAAAGAAGCGGGCAGCCTTGCAAGCCACCCGTTTCATTACGTCGGGCCGCCGGATGGCAAGGTAAAACAATAAGAGACAGCCCGCGACAAAAATCCACGTGATATAGACCATCACATCAGATATCGAGCCCAGACTCTTCCACTGCTCGGTAAGGGCAAACATCGCAAACGCAGCAAGAGCGGCAAGAGCGATACCGTCCAGCACCCGTTCCATGATGACAATCGCAGTTGCATCCCCAAGAGGTACCTTTGCTTTATACAACTCGTGCACCCGGACCGGTTCACCGCCGGCCTGGGCTGGAGTGACCGCTGCGGCAAGGAGGTTTGCAAAAACGAGGTTTAAGGAATAAAAGAACTTAATCGGGTAACCAAGCGACCCGGACATTTTTTTCACCCGCATCGCCCAGAAACACATGGTCATGATATGGGTGAGAAATGCAAGGAGCAGGAACCACGGGTTGATTTTTTTGAGATACTCGATAGTGTTCTCGTTAATCGTAAAATAAAGGATGAGAGCCAGGACGACAATGGAGAATGCAATGGATATATACAGCCATTTCTTCTGCGAGCTCTCCATACATATCTCTCCGGGCGGGAATGCCCTGCCGGTGTTATCTTAAAAGGTTACAGGGCAAAGTATAAACGCTTTTTATTAAAGGGGAATTTTCCCGGGAATTTTTTATATCGTAAAGATCTCACGGTTGCCGGCAAGCGCAAACAAACCGGCCCGGACCCCGGCATCAAGCCACCCGTGACCGTAACTGAAATAGGCAAGGGCCTCTTCTTCTGCCCCACTAAGAAGGCTGCCCTGCCCTGCCTGGGAATAACAGGCACTGATCGCATTAACGCGACGGGCAAACATTCCCCCGGCAGTCTCCGGTTCCGGGGCCGGGACAACTGACCGGAGTGCGGTTGTAAGCAGGCGGTCATACCTCCGGGTTTTCTCATCGAGTCGTGCTGCAAGGTACGGGGAAAGGGTTTCCACCGGCCCAAAAAACGGGCAGGCGGGTTTCTTTTCCGCACAGAGCAGGCCGTATGCAAGGCCAAAATGCAGCCAGCCATGACCATAATAGTATGCGGCCAGTGCATTGACCAGATCACCGCCCTTAAAAAACGTAACGCCATCGTCAGCATACGCCCGTGCCATGCCACGGACAGTCCCCGCAAGCTCCCCAAGCGGCGTGTCCTCTGGAGGGGCAATCGTGACAGCATCAACTTCACGGGAAAGTAATTCCCCGCATGCCGCGATCAGCATAATCCGGCAAACCTCGAAAGGTACAACCGCTCCATATCGTGAAGCTCTCCGGGAACCACAATTACATGAAGCGGGGCGCCAAAGTCCACAGAACGGAGGGTATCGGCATTACCGGCCCGTACAACCGGTGCATCGGAACCGGCCCGGGCGATGCCGACATATAACGGGATCGTTACCTGTTTTTTTCGTGCCATCTCTTCGAGCAGGTCAACTGCCTCGCCAACGGTCATGTACCGGGTGTCCTGTATGTCAAGGTACACGAGCGTATGCAGGCGCATTTTCAGGTTTTCTATAATCACGTCCATCGGCGAGGTTGGCAACCAGTGTTCCTGCGGAAACGGCACCGAACAGGACTTGCCGAACCGGTAGTTCTGGAGCCCGGAAAGGCCGCAGACTGCGCTTACAATAGAAGCACCGTGGACTATCGCGGTAGGTATCCCCCGGTCCGCCGCACGGATACGGAGATCCGCATGGGTGGTCGAAACCATCGGATCGCCGGCACAGAGAAAAACCGTGTTCCCGCTTTCAGCACAGTCAAGCAGTTCTTCGGGATGCTGCTCTACATCAGCCCGCCGCAGCAGACTGACCGGTTTTTTGTAATACTCTTCAAGTTCTTCTTTTGTTGTCCCCATGAGGCGGGAAGTATACCCTTCCAGAAAAACATGATCCGCATTCCTGATGAGATCCAGTCCCTTTTCCGAGACATCCTTCTTGTCGTAAAGGCCAAGGCCGATAAAGGTAAGCATGTACGGGTTTCTCCTGTAATATCCGTGAGGTTCAGTTTATTATGGCATCCCCGGACTCAAAAGTTTAATAAATAAACCGGGTAATCGAATCCACGAGCGATTCAAGGACATCCCGCACATCATTTTTCTGCAGTGCGGAGATCAAAAACACCGGGATATCCTTACCAGTTCCGATACCGGCGCGAATCTCCTCTTCGCTCATGAGCCCCGGCAGGTCTTTTTTATTTGCGGCAATGACTATTGGCACGTGCATTTTTGTGATCGTGTGAAAAAGGTGCCGGGCCCGAAGGAGCTGTTCGCGATCCGTTGCATCGACGAGTAATACAACGCCCATTGCATTGTGCAGGATCATCGGGAGCATCGGGTCAAACCGGGGCTGGCCCGGGGTACCGTAAAGCGTGATGTCAAAGTCCTGCCAGTGCAGCCAGCCAAAGTCCATGGCAACGGTAGTTGTTTCGCCCCCAGGACCGGTCCGGTCAACCGAAATGCCCAGTTCAGTGGCGTTTGAAACAAAACGGGACTTGCCGGAGTCGGGTGGCCCGGTCACGACAATCTTTGGGATGTAGGGAACGATACGGCCGTTTTTTACAAGAAAAGGCACCGACCGGCGCAACTGGGTTGACCACGAAGTGTACACGATGGTAAAGTAATTGAAATGCGGCAGGGGCCTGAATGACGACCTGATTGAAATGATAAGATCGAAGGACTTTTTTACGGCAAACGACTCAAGCAGTTTGTCTCCTTCGAGGTTCAGGTGCTCGATAATGATAGTCGTATCTTTCGTACAACAGGACGGCGAGAGCAGCCTGAGACCTTTTTCAAGACCGAAGTCCTCGTAAATCATGTCGAAATACCCAAAAATTATCCCGACATTGTTATCCGTGCAGAGTTTTTTTATCCGTGCCTGCCATTCCAGATCAGCCGCACCGCCTTTACCGGCACGCCGCTGTATACGTTCACGGTCGACACTATCCAGAAATACGACCCTGTTTTCCTTAACCGGCAGGGGTTTTCCCCGGAGCTGCACGATGTCGGCAAGAAACGCATCAACGGTCGTGTGGGGGATGATTACAAGACAGGACTTTCCTTTTTCCACCGCTTCATAAAGGGTGGAGATCATGAAGAGCTGCCCGTCAACACCGGGCTCAAGGCTGTACATTACACGGCTGCCCTTCGGTATCCCCCCGCCCAACATATCATCGATTCCAAACATCCCGGTGGAAATCATAATGCCAGAACCACCTGTCCTTTGTTGATCGTAAATTTATGCCAGTCTGCGTTGATGCCATGGACACCCATAACCCGGAAATAGTTGTCAGACCGTTCCACCTTGATCTCGATCACAACAGTCATAAGCTGCTTGATAAGCGAGATTGTCTTGTCGTCAAATGCCTCGCTGTTGAGAATGTAAATCCCGAACCCTTCAATTTTTTTGAGTTTTGCCGACATTACATGAAGGAACTGGTAGAGCACCTCAAGTTTACGGTACATAAGGAGGGTCGAGACGGAATTGACACAGAACCGTACAGGTGGCGGGAAAAGACCGGTTACTTCCTTTGAAAATGTACCGTCAAAGATAAGGTCGACCATATGCGAGAATTTGATACCTATACCGGTAAGATCTGTCGGGTTTGTAACAAACATGAACCGCTCGGTATCGGAAACGGCCGGCGTCGAACTTTTTGTAATCGCATCGATTACCCCGATAAAACGCTTGTCGGCACCGGAGCTCCTGAACTGGTCGATCACTTCCGAGGCACGTTCGTTTGTCGAAAGCATGATCGTATACTCCCCGGGCAGAGGTTTTGTCAGTGCATATGCGAACTGCTCCGCATAACTGAGGGATGGTGCAAGGAGGAGGAGGTTTGTTCCTGCTTCAAATCCCCCGGTTACCTGATCGATCTGGGGGATCCCGGATTTATAAGAATACATCTATTGACAGATTATTTCATGAGCGGATTAATAAGGGCTTTTACTGGCGCCTCTGCCGTACCGGGACTCCCCTCAGGCTCACTCCGACGGGAACACCTTATGTAAATTATCTTAACCTTCGCTGTCAAAGGGTTATTACAGATGTTACACTGGATCTATGAACGGATGCTTCTCCCGAAGATACAGGTCCTCCCCCGCCATATCTGTTTCATGATCGCCGGTGCCGACCTTGCCGCAGCGCCTGACAAGTGCGTGCAGGTCACCGGATGGTGCTCCGGGTTAAATGATCTCATGGCCCGGCAGAATGTGCCGACAGGCTCCGGTAAACCGCCGGCAATCGAGGGCCTGACATTCCATATCAACCAGCTCTCGCCGGAAGAACTGGAACGGTTTTTACCGGAGATAAAAAAGATCTCATCCGTTGCCCGGCTCGTGCTGCATTACGGCACGACCGAAGAAGTATCCGGTTCCGGTCTTGATGTCGTTGTTGCGATTGGGAAGAGCGGGCGGGAAGAGATCACGGAATGCATACGCCGGCTGGCAAAGAATGGTATCCAGCCATCCGAGATCGACGAAAAAACACTGGAGTCCTGCCTTACGTTCCGTTACGACCCTGACATTGTGGTTAAAACCGGCGGCGACCACCTGACAGATTTCCTGATCTGGCAGTCGGTCTACTCAGAACTCTTCTTCTCAGATGTCAACTGGAAATATTTCCGGCGCGTGGATTTCCTGAGGGTGCTGCGTGATTACCAGTCCCGTATGCGCCGGTTCGGAAAATGAGAACAAATCCTATTTTATCCTGATACTGGTCCAGCTCGGGACGCCGCCCACAGTTCGTTCGGGAAACGCATACCGGTTCTTGAGGGTGACGGCAAATGTCCTCTGGTCGGGGATCGTAGAGTAATTATGGTCCCGGCAAAAACGTTCGAACCGCTGGTAAAGTTCGTCTTTTGCGATGATCCCGTCAGGGCTTTCCCCGGTCTCCCGCACAAGAAGAGTGCTTACGAACCGTTTTATAGCATCCTCTTTCTTGCCTTTCCGCCCGGTTTTTGAATCCCCCGTCAGGGGGTTCGGCTGCGGTGCAGGGGCCACGGCATGCGATAACGCCGGTTTTTGCAAGGGTGCTTCTTTTTTGGCGGGAGATGGTGTTTTTCTCTCTTTTTTCTCCCGCATGACCTTCCCCGGCATCATGGGATCTTCCGCGTTAATGACCGGTACCGCTGCCGGATCATGTCCTGCCGGTGCGGCAGGGATACCCGTAGGGGCGATGATGACCTCTGACGCTTCTTTTTGCCGGGCTTTTGGGATAATGTATTCTATCCCAAGACGTTTTGCAAGTGCCCTGTTACATACGTCGCTGATATCCAGATGTCCCTCCCCTGCTGCTGCAACAATATCTGACCGTAAAAGGACCGGTACCTGCTGCCAGCCGGATCCTGCCGGCTTTTCCGCACCCATAGGTTCACCTTATTCCATCTGGCATGTTCCGGGAAATATAGTAAACGAAATAATCCGGGAATGGATTTTTGATGGGAAAATGCGGGGGTTAACGTGCTTTTGTATTAAACCGCTGGTCGTAGATACGGATGGCACGCAGCAGGTCAATTTTCCGGAAAAGCGGCCAGAATGGAGCACAGAAATAGACGGCTGATTCGTGGCCGGTTGCAAGCCACGGCAGGAAATTCGACGTACGGTACTCGTTTCCGGTCCGGATAATGAGATCGACCGGCGGGATGCCCTGTGCCTCGTGAAGCCGGGATTCGACCATTTCGACATCAATTGCATCCGGCGTAATCTTTCCCGTACGGACATCTTTTACAATGTCGCGTGCAGCAAGGACAATCTCGTTCCTGCCGCCATACGCAAGTGCGACATTCAGGGTAAACCCGTCATAATCCTTTGTCGCCTCTTCCGCAGCTTCAACAGCCTGTTTGAGGTCTTCGGGAAGAAGCGAGCGGTCACCTAACATCTGGATGCGGATTTTGTACCGTTGCACCCGCTCATCGGAAACGGTCTGGATAAACTTCTCCTTGAAGAGCCGGAAGAGCGCCCGGACTTCTTCCCCGCTCCGGTTGAAATTCTCCGTGGAGAACGAATAGAGGGTGACATATTTGATTCCCAGTTCGTGGGCCCAGTCAAGCATCTCCTCGGTTTTGTCCGCTCCCGCCCGGTGTCCCTTTGCGGTTTCGATACCCATCTCCTTTGCGAACCGCCGGTTCCCGTCCTGGATGATAGCGATATGGACCGGGATGTGCAGGCGCTGCATCTTCAGGTACCGTTCGTAAAGGGGTTCAAGCAGGTTACGGATGTTCACAGCGGGGTCACCTCAACAATCATGCCGCCGTCCGGGTATCGCTCGACAACTGATTTTTTCCCGGGAATCTTGTCCTTATACTCGTCAAGCAGCCACCATGCAGTTTCGAGATGGTCGCCACAGTCACAGAATGCGTCTTCTTCGATATACTTCCGGCACCGGGCGATGACTTCATCATGGGTGCCCGGGTGAAGATCGAGCACCCCGTATACGATAGTCCCGTCGTCAGTAACTTCATCAAACGACCGGGCCGTGTTCTCCGCAATGCGTTTGAGCCGCTCGCGGAGCTGCACGGAGTCCTTAAACGACGATGAACACCAGTGGACTTTTTCATTTTTGAGAAGTTCTTCTGCCCAGTCGCGTGCGCCATCGACAGCGTTATGGACCCCGTCGGCAAGCATTAAATCCCGCTCGCGCATTTCATCGGCATTGGTCTCGCCCCATTCGAGTTCGTTAATATTCAGGAAATCAAGGTACGGGAGCGCGGGGATGAGCAGTTCGAGACCGGGAAGTGACGGGACTTCGATGCCGATATCAAATCCCATCTCCTTTGCAAGCCGTGCAGATGCGATATAATCAGTATCGAGAATATGCTCCCAGCATTCGCGGGGCGGGTGGAGCCGGATTTCGTCCACAATGCCTTTGAGTTGTTCGAGTTCTGCCTTTACCGGGGCCTGTGCGGTATAGAGATGGATCTGGTGCTCTGGTCCAAAATGTTCCTTGAGGAGCCGGCAATACTGCGTAACGCGATCAAGACAAAGAAGGGGTTCGCCACCGGTGACGCCGGTGCCGAGAGCGCTCATGCGTTCCGCAATTTCTATGGCCTGTTCCGGGGTTTCGATCCGGTGTTCGTTTGCGTAAACGACATCTTTTCCTTTTCGTTCGCTTGACAGCGGGCAGTACCAGCAGGAGCGTCGGCAACGTCCCGTAACAAAAAGCACCATCTTTGCGCCTTTATAACAGAGGACACAGCCCTTTGCAAGTGTCACTGGTGTCCCCGCCCGGACCCGGATATTGGAACGGTCATTAAAAGTATGCTTATTACGTTGGTGCAGGGAATTCAAAACCCTTCTTAATGGATCTGTGAGGGGCCGCCCTTTTCCGGCAGGGAGGGGGCCGGCAAAAATGATGCCGGGAGGGGGCCGACCCCCACCCCCTTCATCCTCCAGACAGGGGGTCTACCCCCCCACCTTGTGCCGGGCCAACAGGGGGGATACCCCCTCCCCACTTTGACCCGGGCTAACCCCCCACATACTATCCAAAAAACCAGATGACGGTCACCCATTTCGTCGAAGATTCCACGGGAACAACCCTCGTCTTCCTGTGCAAAACACCAGGCTTTTCGTTTCCGTAAGTGGGGGTGGAGGGGCCCTACCCCCCCTCCTTCCATCCTCCAGACAGGGGGTCTACCCCCCCACCTTGTGCCGGGCTAACAGGGGGATACCCCCTCCCCCCCTTTGACCCGGGCCGGACCGGATAGGGTAATCCGGCATTTGGATCATCAACTGCTATGATGCTACTTACGCAGTCCTTTTGAGAAACTTCAGGACCTCGCGAATGTCCGGCACTGAGTGGACCGGGTAAACCCTGACAAAGATTATTTTTAACTTCTCGTCCACAATCACGTTCGCCCGTTCTGAGAATCCGTTCTCCTCCCTGAAAAGCCCGTATTTCTGTGCAGTAGTCCCGTGAGGCCAGAAATCGCACAAGAGGGGCGTCCGCGAAATGCCGATTTTCTCCGCCCATGCCATCTTGCACTGCCGAGAATCGACGCTGATACCAACCGCCACGCAGTTGAGCCGGGCAAACTCGTCCTGGTTCTCCTCAAGTGACTGCATCTGGGCGGCACAGAACTCCGTCCATGCAAGGGGGTGGAACGAGAGGAGGGTGCGCTTGCCGGCCTGTTCGAAGAGATCGAAAGTCGTGTTCTTCTGGTCTTTTAACGAGAAGTTCCGCGCCGGATCGCCCGGCTGCACGATAGATGACTGCATAGGGGTATCTCCTGTTAAGTGGAGCATCTTGCGCCGCCAGGGTATCATGGTTTGGGTCAAAATGCGATGCGGTCACAACTGCCGGAGTATTTAATAAAAATACTCTTACAGTAGTTCGCTCAGCCGGTGCCCGCCGCTTTCTTCGCACCGCGTCTTATACTTGCACCGGTTACAGGGTGCATTAAGCGGGTGAGCCGGCGCTTCACCACGATGAATCGCACGGACTTTGTGAAGAGTTGAAAGAAGCTGGCGCCGGTCCCGGGGCTGGACAGCATGGTACCGCGAGACACCGTCCGGGATATACTCCACATGACCTCCTGCGACCTCTTTACCAGTCATCTCTTCAAGACAGAATGCAATGCATGCAATCCGGAGACGGTCGGCAGCATAGGTCCCGGATGGCATCGCCCCGGCCGCCCGCACGATGGAAAACGTTCCATCCTCTGCGACCCGGTCGATCTGCCCGGCAATCCCATGTTTCTTTGAAATTACCGAAACGTCGGTCTGGACCGCCGGAGTCCACTCATGTTTATTGCAGGACGCAATGCAGATATCAAGGAACTCCCGGAGCGCCGGGTCGGTTTCCAGCCTGACGACAAGCACCTCGTCCCAGATGGCATCCGCGTCAAGGGCATGGCCAAGATGATACGAGATCTGTTTGCAGATCGCATACCGGTCCGACTCGGTTACCGGCTCATCTTTCTCGTAGAAAAAACGGACCGGGCAGGCATGCACCCGCACCAGTTCTGATATTGTGACATGCCTGTCCTGCTCCGCCAGAATAATTCCCCGTATAACCGGGGGAAAACAGCCACTTAAACTTATGGAATTCGTTTGGAATTCGTATTGAAATTATCAGGTCAGGCAGCCGAGAGTGTTGTAACCAACTATTCATACCAGAAACGGCAAACGGATTATTATGGCAGGACAGGAAATATCCGTCAATATTCCCCCGACGCTTGACCCGGTCTACAGCAACATGATCCAGATCGCATACAAGGATGATGAGTTTACGTTCATGTTCCTCCACCAGCTTCCGCAGGTAAACCAGGCACGGGCAAAGGCAATTGTCTCCATCACGCCGGCGCATGCTAAGAACCTGCTCGGCGTTCTCCAGAAAACCATCGCCGACTACGAAGGGAAATTCGGGACTATTTCCCCGGCAAAGGAAGCCCATCCCGCCGAGAGCGTAACGACACTCCGGGGTTACTCCTAAATAACCTCCCCATCCCACCAAACACAGATTTTATTAGCGCACAGGTCGATATTGTGAGGCAGTGCGCC
>DAOQAA010000026.1:0-29337 GCA_035353675.1 Methanoregula sp.
CCTGGCTTATGCACAGAAATGGTTATATGTGTAAAATCAATTCGGGATATCACAGTAGCGCCTTACCCTGCGAATGCTTATCTTGCTTAAAATACTCTGAATAAAGATATGGCAGATGAACCTGCAAAGAAAACACCGGACACAGATGCAACCGAACCGGAACTCATACCCGTGCCGGCACCCCCCATGGGCCGGGAGTTCTGGGCAGTAATGGCGCTTATCGGCGTGCTTGTCCTCCTGATTATCTATGCCCAGGTACAGGGCATCACAAAACCCATCCCCGTCAACCTTACCAAAACGAACTGGACGCTTACATATTATGTTAATGAAAGCGGCACGATGATACCGCTCGCAGACGGAACGAATGTTACCCTGCAATTTGGCGACAAAAACAGTTCAGTTCTTGCGGGATATTCAGGTTGTAACTGGTATCGTTATAATTACACAAGCAGCTCAACAACGCTTGTCCTTGACCTGAAATCAAAAAGCCTGACAAAGATGCATTGTACACGCCCCGGTATAATGCAGATTGAATCGGAATACCTCCATAATCTCGAATCAACCAAGACGATAAAATTCCGAAGTGATCGTTTGTACCTGTATGATCAGGACCAGAATCTGTTGTTGGTTTTCAGACAGATTTCCGGCTGATTATCAGGTTTTCTTTATAGCGGTCCTGCCGTTCTTGCAGAACATGCCGGAATTTTCTTGTTTGTTTTTAGTAACGGTTTTAGTAACAGAAAACCTGTTTAAAGACTGATCCAGATCCGGGAAGAAATACAAAAAATGATTCGCAGGATAACAGGAAAAAAAAATATGTCCTGAAAATTTACAGGTGCGTGAGATTCTAAAAAGAGGATTGCGGATATCCCCCGGTTTTTACAGCACCATTTCGACTGACTGTTGTCCGGATTTACAGGGTTATTCGCAATATTAAAAATTAATTAAACGGGAGAATACCCTTCGATCTCAGATCAGAAACTGAAAGGTCCTGTGAGTTACCGGATTTGAAATTCCCGTTTGTTTCTTCTTCAGCATATTCTGCATTTCCCTGGCTGACTGCATCCTCAAAAGGTGCCGAGCCGGTCATTGTAGTCTCAAGACAGACCTCCGTGCTGTATTGATTGTCGCTGGTATCGTAACAGACAAATGCATGTTCGGGAGTCACAATGATATGGGGATTAATTTCGATTGCTTCAAGTACAGAAGCGTAGAGAACGGTCCCGTCAATACAGTTTGCCGATGCAGATGAAAGGGAATCAGCGGGAAGGCGCACTTTCTGGGTAGAATCCGAACTTTTTCCAAACGAGATTGGTGTGTTGATATAGGTTATCTTGTAATCTTTCTGGAGGGCATAATAAATCGCCTTCACCTGTTCGTTTGTATAATCCACCCACTGTTCTTCATTCCTGCATGAATCCACACACTGGTACCCGGTTATCGCCCGGTCACTGTGGTAATTGGCGGCAGTCCGGATCAGCTTGTCGATACCAGTGGCGTGTGGCGTTACCCAGGCTCCGATAAACCCGGACATATCGGTCGATTCGTCTCCTTCATTTACCGCCCAGACCATGGTATCCTTTGCATAGATTGTAACCGGGTCCGTCTGCTCAAGAATTACCTTCCCGTCAGATTTAATCACGTAATGGATTTGGGCATTTGTCCTTTCCGAAGGGATCAGACCTTGCCGGAAGAGTGGAGTCTGGCCAATTGTTACGGATTGCCGGGCCGGGACATTTACTGTATTTACTGCCTTTTCTGTATAACCGGAGATTTCCGATTCAACCATGACTGCTGCATCTTCATTGCCGTTATTTGTCAGTGTAAAATCAATAAATGTCATTTCCTGCTGCGGGAACTGGTAATAGATCCCCGGCATGATGACATCCATTTCGGTAATATCAACCATAATGTTTCCACTGGTTGCAACCGGGCTGCCTTTCAGGTGGGTTGAGGAGGGCATCGTTCCCTTGGCGGATTCGTCATCGCTGCTGATACAACCTGCCGCACACAAAAGGGCAACAAACAGGAAGGGCACAACAAAAAAATACCGGGAAAATTTCATTTTAACTGCTATCATTTTGATATCAAAATATCTTTCTATTCTGGTTTGTTTTTCCAAAAAAAACAATGTAATTGCGTCATTTATTAAAAAACAGGTATTAAAAAATTACCATAACTAATTTTAAAAATAATTATTTTATGGGATTTCCTGTTTGCAGTTAATCCGGCTTGCATATGCCAACATTAAAAAATCCGGGAAACTACTCTTTATCGATCAATAAGGAGTCGGAGAACCAGAGTCATGGAAGCAAGAAGCGAACGGAAAGACGGTGTGCTGGTATTTTTTATCAATGGCAGACTTGATGCATTCGGCGCCCAGCAACTTGATGAATGGATAAAAGGGGCGTTGCATGACGATGATAAGGAACTGGTACTTGACCTTTCGGGTTCCACGTATCTTTCCAGTGGCGGACTCCGTACGTTCAACGTATTAAAAAAGGAGATGAAGCGCAGGAATGGAAGATTTGCCCTCGCGGCTGTTGGAGAATACCCGAAAAAAGTCCTTGACATGGCCGGGTTCACAACAATTCTTGAGATCTTTCCGACAACCGAATCCGCTGTTGAGGACATAAAGAAAAAACGCAAAAACCCGACGCTTTTTAACGAGATTTTTTACAAAAAGATCGAAGAAGGCGGCGTTACGCTCACTATCGAACCGGGATGGATGACAAGTCCCCCCACCCTCCGGGTTACCGGTGACCTTTCAAAGCTCCTGCACGCACAACTCACCGAAGATGATATCAGGACAAGAAAGTTTTCCGAAATCACATACTCGCTGGGTCTTGGCGCATTGGGTGCCGATAAAAAAGAAGCGATGCCGCTTCTTGGCGAAATGATAACCCTCTATGGCTCGATGGTCTGGCTGCCGACTGACGGAAACAATACCCCGGATTTCCTGACGCCGCTTGATATGGAAACAGACCTGCCGGTCTATACGGGATTTAATGTCACACTTGACGGCCCGTTTAATGAATACCTGACTCTTGATACAAATGATCCAGAAGGAATCAGCATTACGGATATCTACCGCTTGATCTTTGCGGGAGCAAAGGACCGGAACGTGAAAACATTCAAAGGAGTCATTGCGATTGCCATCTGGGGAGTAATTGCCGGACTTGCCAGTTCCGGAATAAAAAAGGCGCCAATTGCAGACGCCCGTCTGCCCAAAGGTGCCTCGATAATGGATCCAATGCAGTCGGATACGTGGATGGCATCTGATACAGGTATGTCCTACAAGGGAGACACAATTGTAAGCTTCGGTGTCGGGATTGACCTGACACAAGACCTTTCCGGCTATCAAAAAGAGAACCTGGATGCGATGTATTATGCAAACCCGGCAAACAAAGGCGCCTCAAAATCGATGTTCCTTCACAACCACGGTGTAGTATTCCGGGGAGTACCCTACGATGCTTCGCTTGACCTGAATTCACAGATTAAAAAAATCGTCAGTGAGGCAACGTTTGTGGATATGCGACACCTGCTGGACAGCACCCGGCTCAAACGGGCAAAGATCGGGGTTGCCTATATCCAGGACATCATCCGCGAACCATGAAACGTTTTTTGTATTTTTTTCTGCGAGTCAATTACTAATCGGTTCAATCCGATACTCCCTCAAATGAATACAGTATTACAATTTTTCAATACCTCTAATTTTCTTCCCGACAGTTGCGAGGTAAATCAGGAATTGGTTAATCCCATCAATTTTCAGGATCCTGTTCATCGCATCATCATCGAACGCCGCTATCGCACAGACGCCGCAGCCGACTGCTTCAGCGGCAAGGTAGAGGTTCTGGCAGACATGGCCGGCGTCAAGATGCAGATCCCGGTACCCGCGTTCACCATACCTCCATGTCATCCGGTAGGGTACGGCAGTCCAGAGAAACGCGACACCGGATCTCATAATAAACTGCTGGTCAAGGCAGGCATGGGAAATGTCGATATAAAGCGAGGGATCGGAACTGACAAGCGCGAGCCGGTGACTGATGGCAAGGTACCGGTAGAGGCCCGGTTCGAGATCTTCAACATCATTTACAAGGAGGAATGTCTCAAAGGCATGGCGGGCTCCCGCTGATGGTATATTACGGAATGTCGCCTGAGATCCATGCACGCTTCTTACTCCCTGTGTGCACCAGAGTAAAAAAGAGAGTTCTTTTAGTGTAAGCGGCTCTTTTGCATACGATCGGACACTGTGCCGTCGCTCGATTGTAGTACGGAGATCAACTGGCGGGACTGAAATCTCATCAGGTTTTGTGAGATCAAAAACCTTCTGGCCCGGGACTACCGGAAGTTCAAGCGGTGGCTGGGGCAATCCCCTCTCCTGGTCGGATGGCCCGAGATACCGGTATTTTGTCCGCTCCATAAACTCTCGTCCGGTTCCAGCTGGTGGCAGGGTGTAATCCGGCATATGCAACGCTTTTTGGACCGGATCCAGATAGTTCTTTTGATGGCAGTAATATACGAAAACAGGATCCCATAATGGATTTTTTTACCGAAGCGAACGGATATGAGCCGGTAAAAGCAAACAGTTTTGGTAAGGTTTTGTGCCATCATGCCAGCATGCGCCGATACAGATAAAAAGACAATATCTCCGCTTATTGATTTTGCCAATGTCACTATTATACGGGGCGACAAACGTGTACTTGATGCGGTCACGCTTTCCATTCACGAGGGTGAGAATGTCGCCATTATCGGGCCAAACAGCGCAGGAAAATCGTCGCTGATAAAAACCATCACTCGCGAGTATTACCCGGTGATTTCAGAAGGGCCGGTGACATTCAAGGTCCGGGGAAACGAGATATGGGATGTCTTTTGTCTTCGGTCTTTTATCGGGATTGTCTCAAATGATCTCCAGTATACGTTCACAAGGACCATTACCGGGCGTGAGGTCGTTATTTCCGGCTTTTTTTCAAGCATCGGACTTTTTAACCAGACGGTTACTCCGGAAATGGAAGAAAAAACTGATGAGGTCATAAGGTTCCTGGGTATTTCCCATCTCAAAGACCGGCCTGTAAATGAAATGTCTTCTGGAGAAGCCCGGCGCTTTGTAATCGGGCGGGCACTTGTATCGGACCCGGCGACACTTATCCTTGATGAACCGACAAACAGCCTTGACTTTTCCGCATTGCATACATTCCGCCGGACTCTGCGGACAATTACACAATCGGGTACAAACATTATCCTTGTCACGCACAACCTTCACGATATCATTCCGGAGATTTCACGGGTTGTCATGATGAATGGCGGAAAGATCTGCGGTGACGGTAAAAAAACGGACATGCTGACGGATGAAAAGGTAAGCGGCCTTTTTTCTGTTCCGGTACATGTAAAAGAAGAAAACGGCTGGTATTATGCCACCGGCTACTAAAAGACGGGCAGCTGATATTTTTTACCTCATGAGTGATGCACGCACTCTTGGAATGCTTAAAAGATCCGTTAAATTAGCCAAATGCCAATCAATGCCGGGCATCATACGGTGTTATAGTCATGAAGCAATAACATGATATCCGCATCAGCTTGATATCCGCACCGGATATTTTTAGCTTATTCCCAAAAGACAGTGACCACTACATGCTTACACTCGATGAGATCAGGCAATATGCCGGAGTGGACGGGCTTTCGTCCCCCGCAGTAACGGAAAGCAGGAAAAAGTATGGTAAAAACGTATTGACACCCCCGGACCGGGAACCGCTCTGGAAACAATACCTGAAAAATTTCGACAGTCCGATAATCAAAATCCTGCTTTTTGCCGTCGTTATATCCGCGATTGTTTCAATAGCTGAAGGTAGCGGACTTCTGGATACTGCCGGCATTATTCTTGCGATCCTGCTTTCCACCGGGATTTCTTTTTATAATGAGTACCGGAGCAGCCGCGAGTTCGAAGTCTTAAACGCCCACCGTGACGATATGGCCGTCAAGGCAATCCGGGATGGCAACCCTACTCTTGTAGCTTCCCGGGATATTGTTGTCGGTGATCTTATTCTTATTGAAGCGGGAGACGCAATTCCCGCGGATGGCTGGCTTCTTGTATCGGACGAAGTCTTCTGCGATGAATCTGCATTTACCGGCGAAAGCGAACCTGTCCAGAAAGGTGTCGGGGATAAAGTCCTCAAAGGTAGTTTTCTTACGGCCGGGAAAGGCCGGATGATTGCAGCGGCGGTTGGAAACGCAGCCGAAATGGGTGTTATCGCTGCCACGCTTGGGATCGATCACGCGACAAAAACCCCTCTTGAAGAGAAACTCGAAAACCTTGCCGGGCTCATCTCAAAGTTCGGGTACGTGATGGCAGCGCTCATATGCAGCACACTTATCATCCGGGGATTTTTATTGGGAGACCTGACCGGTCTTGACCTTGTAACAGCACACCACCTTCTCGACTATTTCATGCTTGCTGTCGTCATTGTCGTTGCTGCTGTCCCTGAAGGACTGCCGATGAGTGTCGCGCTGTCTCTTTCTCTTGCCATGCGCAAGATGACTCAAGCCAATTGTCTTGTCAGGCGTCTTATTGCATGCGAGACCATCGGTTCGGCCACATCAATCTGCACCGACAAGACCGGGACGCTGACAAAAAACCAGATGGAGGTAGCCGAAGCATCAGTCCCTTGTCCGGTAATGCCGGTGCAAATGCCAAAAAACCCGGCAGAGTGGATAACCATCAACGCTGCTGTCAACAGTTCCGCGTATCTTGAAGAGCGGGATGACGGCAGGATAACAGTAATCGGGAATTCAACGGAAGGCGCACTTCTCCGGTGGTTGCGTTCCCATGCGATCGATTACCGGAAAATGCGCAAAGAGATCCCTCCGGCACACCAGTACCTCTTTGATGGGAAACGCAAGCGCATGTCGACAGTTGTAGAACTTGCCGGACGGAGATACCTGCTTGTCAAAGGTGCACCGGAGATCCTGGCCGGCCTTTGCAGAGACGTCCCGGATCTTTCCGGTGTAGGTCTCCTTGCTTCCCGCGAGATGCGGACACTTGCATTTGCCCACCGGGAAATTACTGGCGATGATGAGTCCGAGACCGGACTTCTCTGGGACGGTTATGTAGGTATCCGCGATCCGCTGAGGGACAACATTGCGGAATCGGTAACCCGTTGCCAGAAAGCCGGTATCCGGGTGAGAATGGTTACCGGGGACAATCCGGTAACGGCAAAAACTATTGCGCAGGAAGCCGGCATCCTGAATGGCGGGATGGTCATGACCGGAAAAGAGTTCCGGGCGTTGTCTGCTGACGAACAAGTTGCGGCCGTAAAAAACCTTGACATCATGGCCCGTGCCGAACCTATGGACAAACTCCTTCTCGTTCAGGCGCTCCAGAAGGCCGGCGCGGTTGTAGCGGTGACCGGCGATGGGACAAACGATGCACCTGCGCTCAAACATGCTGACGTGGGACTTGCAATGGGACTTGCAGGTACTGAAGTCGCCCGGGAGGCAAGTGACATTATCCTCCTTGATGACTCATTTGCATCGATAACAAATTCTGTCTGGTGGGGACGGGCATTGTATGAAAACATCCAGCGTTTTTTACTCTTCCAGCTCACCATCAACTTCTGCGCATGTATTCTCGTATTTATCGCGCCGCTCCTTGGTTATCCGGAACCGTTTACCATCATTGAAATCCTTTGGATCAATATCATCATGGACACTCTCGCTGCGTTTGCACTCTGTTCGGAATCTCCGCATCGCGGGCTACTTGATCGGGCGCCTGTCCCGCGCAACGCGCCTATTATCACGCCGTTTATGTGGACGTCCATCATTGTTATTGGCGCTTATCTTGTTATCCTTGGTCTCTTCCAGCTTGGCACCGGATTTTTCGGGGGCTCAACAGAGGCTGAGATCACGTCCGTCTTCTTTGCCGGATTTATCCTTGCCGCAGTAATAAACGGGTTCAACTGCCGCGCAATGGACGGAAAGATGCCGGAGTTCTTCCGTGGCAACCCGACATTTTTTGTTGTTATGGGCGGCATTCTGGTTATCCAGGTACTTATCATCCAGTTTGGCGGTGCAGCCTTTGGCACAGTACCACTTTCAGCTGCCGCATGGGTGAATGTTACAGCAGCAGCGGTGCCTGTACTTATCATTGGATTTCTGGTTCGGTGGGCTTTCATGCAGTATCGTGCGGCAAAAAAATCAGTTGCATGAAGATCGAGAAAGAACTATTCTCTTTTTTTATCGACCTGAAGCATCCAGTCCCTGCAATTTTTTTCGGTGCAGGTATATACTGCATCTGACATTATTATTCAACTAAAGACACAGGCAGGCTCCGTCATGCGATGCAACGTTGACCTGCCTCTTTGGAATACGTGAAGACCTATGGAAAAAATCCTGATGCCAAACCAGGCTCCTGCAGCGCCGATGCCGGTTGTTATTGCCGGAGCTTTTGTGAAAGGTAAGGAGAACTATCTTGCAATCGGTGCATATGGCGTCATGTCAATACAGCCACCGCTTGTTTATATCTCGTCAATGAAAGCCCATTTTACAAATACCGGAATAAAAGAATCCGGGTATTTCAGCATTAATGTACCTCCGGCAACGCTTGTAAAAGAAACTGACTACTGCGGGCTTGTATCTGGACGTGATTCTGACAAGTCAAAGGTCTTTTCCGCATTTTACGGCAAAGAAAAACATGCACCCATGATCCGGGAATGCCCGGTAAATGCGGTCTGTAAAGTAGTAAATACCGTTGAGTTGCCGAATAACGAAGTTTTCATCGGCGAAGTGATCGAATATTACGTTGATAAGTCCTGCTTTACAGATAAAATTCCCGATGCAAAAAAGATTAATCCGCTTCTGCTTGCCGGGCGAAATTACCGGAAACTGGGTGGCGTTGCCGGTATTGCGTTTTCTGCGGGAAAAGCACTCATGAAAAAACCCTGAACTTTTTTTATATGCGTCAGAAATCGGATGAGACCCCCGACTAAGACGCTGCATGCGGATTGTTCCGGGGATCCTGATGCCGCAGGTAAAGTTCCCGTGACACTGGTTACCCATTCCTGCCGGTTGTGTTCCCTCATAAAAACGGGATATCCTCCAATATCAACAATTGGTGGGGAGCCTATAATGAAAAAAGGATTCTCTGGTAGAACACGGCCTGCTAAAACTAAAGCAACGACAATATCTGCCGGAGATCCGTATGTTTTC
This sequence comes from Methanoregula sp., assembly GCA_035353675.1. Taxonomy (GTDB): domain Archaea; phylum Halobacteriota; class Methanomicrobia; order Methanomicrobiales; family Methanospirillaceae; genus Methanoregula. Next base: position 9,202 of record DAOQAA010000026.1, read on the forward strand.
GCTTAAACCCTCCTGGGATTTTCTACCTTGCACAAAAAGGGAGTGTTCAGGGTGCTGCCGGTGCCACCTGTTCCGCTTTTTTAGCCGCAAATGAAGCCACGATGGCAGCAAAGCCGATAACAATGGCAAAGATACCGGCAATATATGGCAGGAGCGCCGCAGAGATCAGGGGGAATATGAGAAGCAGGATACCGAAGATGAGACTGAGGATCCCAAGGATTCCGTTTCCTGCGTCCTTTCGGGAAAATGCCTGGTACAGATGGACTCCCCCGGTAATACACGCCCAGACACCAACAAGAATGATGAGGAATGATAAGAGCAGGACGGTGCTGATTAACGGGTATGCAAGGATAACGATACCCGCGATCAGGTTCAGGATCGCAAGGAGAATTTTCCATCCCCAGTCTTTCCGGTCAACGGCGAGGCTTGCAAGGGAGAAGATACCTCCGACAAGCCAGTACGCGCCAAGGAATGTAATAAAAATCACAATAGTGATGCCGGGCGATGCCAGGAACATAATCCCGACGATCAGGGCAAGGATTCCCCAGAGGAGAAGGACCCACCAGGGAAAAAGCCCGGGTGCAATACATTCACAGGAACAAACGCATGAACTACCTTTCGTTTCCGGTGTTACGGGTGTTTCAGTCATCATATGCCTCAAAATTGTACGGGAATTTTTCGTCCCACTTTATATATTAACGCTTGCATTATTTTACGGGAGTTTTGTCGTAGTTACCTTTGCGCATCTATGATCTCTCATTTTATGAGATCACTACAGAAGCGGACTCATCAAACGGGTTTGTCCTCATCGCGAGCGAGAAAAGATACGGGTAGTGGGCGTGGATGTATTCCATGTAATGTATCCATTCAGATATCAGGTTTGAATAAACCCGGTTAATATCGCGTTCGACATGCGCAAGATCTGTTCGGGGAAGTGAAGAAAGTCCTTTACGGGCTTCAAGTTCTTCGGTGAGGTGGCTCATTGCAAGCATGAGACTGGTAAAGGACTCGTGCTCAAATACCATCGGGTTCTCAACAATTCTCAAAACAAAATCTTCGTGAGCAAATAAAAATTCCCGTAAGAGCCTGAGGTCAACCTTGTCGATGCTGATGCTTCGCGGGTGCTGTGCAAGGTATGCGTGAAGGTCCTTAAACTGTGCGGGATTCCATGCATCGCGTATGACAAACTGCAGCCGCAGTTCCGGCACCTTTGGATCTGCTGGTGCAAGCATTGTCAAAAGCGGCGTGCCTTCGTTTGAGAAAAACGTGCCGATGACGAGGTTGAGCTTTTCCATGCGCTGTTGTTTTTCACGGGAGTCTAGCATCTGGTCGATGATAAGCGTTACAAGCAACACTTCTATCGGGAGAAATGCAATATCTCCGACAAGATAGATCATTACGTGGTTTACATCATGGAAAATCAGGATATGGAGGGTGTAAATAAGAAGCGAGACCGTGATAAGTCCGACAGCAAAGAGTAGTTTCCACCGGGTATCTTCTTTCATCGTTTTTGTCTTACCGGGATGGGCAATTAAAGTATTTGTCATAGTTCGCCGCGATTTTTATAGCGTGGGACGGAAGGCTATGAATTATTTAGCGCATAAGTAAAATTCAAAAGAAAACGTGTAACTGAGGTTTTATTAAAAAGGCCATAAAACCAATCGGTTCATGCCCGTTTTCTTCAGTGCAAAAAAGTTCCTTGTTATGACTGGAAATAATAGGGATTATTAAGCTATTTGGTGCATTGCGCTGATGCATTGCATGATTTAATTTTAATTATAATATATAAATAATATTATCTGACATTTTGGTCAGAGTATTGATGGACGTACAATACTGCTACCCATGTCAGGCTAAGGAGGGATAATTATGGGTAAAAAAAACCTGATTGTGATCCTTATATTTGCGGTTCTCTGCGCATTTGTAATGCCTGTTAATGCATGGGGAACCAGTGCCAACGTTGTGGCTGTAGATGATCAGTCAAGCTGTTCAGGCGGTGTCTGTTCTGATAAAATGGGTAAGGTGAATTTTGCTGATTATTCACAGTCATTTACTCGTGTTCCTTATGGTTCGCTGGATAAGGCAGCATTAACTGGAAAAGACACACTGCTCTTCTTCGGACTGGATCCGTCCCTTTTATCGGCTTCGCAAAAATCAGATGTTGTTGATTTTGTAGCAAGTGGGGGCAAACTCATTATCTGGGATGGAGAGGATGCATGTAATACCGGATTTACTTGTGACCTTGTAGCACCCGGTCATTTTGATTACTCCTGGCTTGGGACATTCACATTCTCTTCATATGCTCCCGGTGCTTGGGGATCAATAGGAAAACCACTCGTTATTGTAGAAGATAATCAGCTGTCTTCAACGGATTCCGGTTCTCCCTATTATATTAATACAACGTTATTATCGGCAGATACTGATGCAGTTGGTGATTCGAATGTTTTCACCACCTACGATTCAAGTCATTGGTGTCTGGATATGACTGCAACCAACGTTCTGAATTTTAATGGGCCGACACATCTGTATACCAAAGATTTCGGTAATGGCATTGTGATCTACAGTGGCCTTGACTGGAATTATGCGAAAGGCGGTTTGAATGGAGGTACTATTGCCGGACAGGAACTCAACAAGATGCTACAAAATGAACTGAATGCAAACAATCTGCCCTGCTATGTCATACCGACGCCTCTTTTAGAGGTTACGAAAAATGCTGACAAATCCTGTTTAACGGTAGGTGAAACAATAAATTTCACTATAGTAGTCACCAACCCTGCCACCAACACGTATACTTCAACTAATACGGTAATTGTTGATACCCCGCCTGCCGAAATCACCTGTCCTTCAGGACCGATTTCTGTAGGTGATCTTGCACCCGGCCAGAGTGCTACACAAACACTTGAATGCACGGCAGTTTCAACTAATATTAATGCCGTTAAAAATTCGGCTACCGCAACAGGATATTATCTTGGGCTGCCTCTCTTCACAGGTACGGCTTCTAAGGATTTCCAGGTTTCTACTACATGTAAAGGAACACCTGAATTCCCCACAATTGCATTACCCGCCATGGTAATTGCAGGAATTATGGGTGTAATTGTCATGTTAAAGAGGAAAGAAGAATAGAATTATAATCCGATTTTTTTTTAATTTCCTTACCCGATTCAACCTGTGTTGGGTGCTTTGATCTTTTCTCACTATATTTATGATTTGAAGTTTTAACGGCATTTTCCTGTGCCTGCAAAAGTGCTATATACCGCATCAGGTTATTAGCAACTACCCAGTGTCGATGGAGTGAGTGACGTATGGCGGACGAGGAACCAAAACCCGTACTGGTCCGGGAACGACTTGATGTCTGCGAGCTGGACCGGGCCCGGATGTCCCTGATGAACCCGGCGCTTATTGCGCAGAAACTTGGCGAGCGGACGATTGATGAAAATGCAAAACCTCTTCTTGAACTTACCATGAAAGAGGGTATCGAAACAGTCTGGGACCGGTTCGAGATGCAGCAACCCCCCTGTAAATACTGCGAGGCGGGAATCTCGTGCAACCGGTGCACCATGGGACCGTGCCGGATCATCCCGCCCCACCGGGTCCGGGGTGTTTGCGGTGCCGATGGCGATTTAATGGTCGCCCGTAACCTGCTCGATACAATAGCAACCGGTGCTGCAGCCCATTCTGATCACGGGCGGGATATTGCAGAGACGCTGTATCTTGTCGGAATGGGAAAGGCAAAAGACTACAGTATTGCCGATCCGGAAAAAATGCGCCTGCTTGCCCGTGAGTACGGGATTGGAACCGAAGGAAAAAGTAATGACGAGATTGCCGCCGGACTGGGGGCAGCCATGCTTGATGAGTATGGTATGGTAAAAAATACACTCCAGTTCCTCAACCGTGCACCCAAAGCGACCCGTGAGATCTGGACTGCAAGCGGGATAACTCCACGGGGAATCGATCGCGAAGTTGTTGACTGTATGCACCGCGTACAGATGGGTGTCGGGGCGGATTACGTGAATATCCTTTTGCAGGGACTCCGGTGCGGCCTTTCAGATGGCTGGGGCGGCTCGATGATCGGGACGGAGATCTCTGATGTCCTGTTTGGCACGCCATCGATAAAAAAATCCCGCGTTAACCTTGGGGTGCTTAAAGAAGACGAGGTTAATATTGCCGTTCACGGTCACAACCCGGTGCTTTCCGAGATGATTATAATGGCAGCGGGTAACCCGGAACTCCGGGCCCTTGCAAAGAAAAACGGCGCAAACGGGATCAACCTTGTTGGTCTCTGCTGCACAGGGAGTGAACTGTTAATGCGCAAGGGTGTTCCGATGGCAGGCAATCACCTAAACCAGGAACTGGTCATAACCACCGGCGCTCTTGAAGCGATGATAGTCGATTACCAGTGCATCTTCCCGTCACTTCCACGGACCGCAAGTTGTTATCACACGCTGATTATTTCTACAAGTTCCAAGGCCACTGTACCGGGTTCGTACTTCTTTGATTTCAACCCGGCAAACAGCTATCTTACGGCAAAAGCAATTGTCCGGATGGCGGTCGAGAATTTCAAAAACCGGAATCCCCGCCGTGTCCTTATTCCCGGGGAACCCGTCCCGCTCATGACCGGTTTCTCAAACGAAGCGATCAAAAAAGCGCTCGGCGGATCGTTCAAACCGCTTATCGATCTGATTGCGGCCGGAAAAATCCGGGGAGCGGTCGGGATTGTGGGCTGCAATAACCCGCACATAAAACATGATTACGGTCATGTTACGCTTGCAAAAGCGCTTATTAAGAAAAATATCCTGTGTGTCGAGACCGGTTGTGCGGCGATTGCGTCGGGAAAAGCCGGGCTCCTTATGCCGGAAGCTGCCGCACTTGCCGGGGATGACCTTCGGGAAGTCTGTGAATCCCTGAAAATTCCGCCATTGCTCCACATGGGTTCCTGCGTTGACAACTCACGGATCCTTGTACTTGCGGCAGAACTAGGGAACGCGCTCAATGTCCCGATCCACAAACTGCCCATCGCAGGCGCAGCACCGGAATGGTACTCGCAGAAAGCGGTTTCCATCGGTGCATATTTTGTCGCGTCGGGAGTCTACACGGTGCTTGGCGTGATGCCGCATATTTCCGGCAGCCCTGCAGTGGTATCCCTGTTAACAGAAGGTCTCAAAGGAGTAGTAAACGCGAATTTCGCAGTCGAGCCCGATCCAATGAAGGCTGCCGAACTCATTGCAAACCACATAGAATTGAAACGGACGGGTCTTGGCATATGACGGAAAAGACCGGTACGCAGTTCCCCCGGATCGAAGATAACGGGATCCGGGTCGTCATTACCGGAAAAGGAGGGGTCGGCAAGACAACACTTGCCGCGCTCCTTTCCTGCATTTTTGCACGGGAGGGGAAACGGGTACTTGCAGTTGACGGCGATCCCCAGCAAAACCTCGCGGTGACATTGGGACTGTTACCGGAGGCCGCAGAAAAAATTGTACCGGTATCGGAAAGTGAAGAATACCTTCGGGAAAAAACCGGTGCCGGGCGGGATATTTCCCCGGGCGGGCTTCTTACTCTTAATCCGGATGTGAGCGATGTGATCGACCGGTTTTCAGTACCATTAGACCAGAACCTCCGCCTTCTTGCTATCGGGAGTGTAAAGCAGGCCGGATCCGGTTGTCTTTGTCCCGAGTATACGCTCCTTACAGCAATACTCCGGCACATGCGGCTCCTGCCCGACGATGTAATTATTCTCGATACGCCAGCCGGCCTTGAACATTTCGGGCGAGCCGTTGCCGAAGGATTTTCCTGTGCGGTAGTTGTGACAGATCCATCCTATAATGCGGTATCTGTTGCACGGAAATCTGCTGCACTTGCCCACCAGCTGGGTATCAGTGAAGTAATTCTTGTCATTAATCGCATGCAGGGGACTTCCAATAAAAAATATACTTGCGGGAATGTCGGGGGACTGCCGGAGTTTACCCAGACGATTGTCCTGCCTTTTGATGAGAACGTCAGCCGGACTGAACCTGCCGTCACGGCTCTTTTATCCGGGGAATCTGCATTCATCGATGGTATCAGGGCACTTGCAGCAGTTATAACCGGACGGTGCGAAAACTGGTCTGCCAGAACTTTATAAAGAGCTGGGAATCCGTTATCTTTCCCTACCATTTTTGCGATAATTTTTTGGTTTTCCAATCACCCCCGGCCAGACACATCGTTTTTTTACACTATACCCGTTTGAAATTCTTAAAACACCAAAAAACGCATTCAAAGGGAAAACTTCCATCCCCCACCTAAACTTCATGTAAGGACGCGATCGTTAAAATAAAAGGGTCCCATTAGCGCAATTTTGCCCCTCCGGTGTAAAATGTTAAAAAATAAGCCCAAATCTCGCGATTTAATTCCATTTCCGCAGGTGTTTTTGCAAATTCCGCAGTTTTTAGGGTGACCTAAAGAATATACTTTCGAGAAAAATCGCAAGAATAATGCCCCATTTGTCAAAATATGGCCTGTTTATAAAACGGTTTTCTCTCGCAGGAAGTGACCATTTAGTACCTGTTGTCTGACGGAGCGTTGTTGTGGAGGGGGATTGGGGAGGATTTCCTTAAAAAAATCAAGGGGCTGTTTTAAGAACAGGATAATGAAAGCCCTACGAATCTTTTCCTGGTTTTGTTGATTCCGGCAAGAGCCGAACCGGTTTTGGTCTGTTTTAATAGATCCCCGCACTAAAAAATCCGCAACTCCTGTTATGGAAAATTATACCGGCCAGTGCAGGTTTATTGATCACAAAAGAAAGATCCTGTATACAAAAGGAAAGAATCTCCATGATGCCCTACGACACTTCTTTTTATTCACAGCCTCGCCATGCCGTGTACTCGGTTTCATCACTTACCCAGCACTTTCCGGAACCGGAAAATATCCCTGAGACCGGAGCACTCTGGGTGCTTGTTATGGGAAACGGCGTGGCAATCCGTGAAGGACAAAAACCTCAGGTTTATGCAGATGCCTGCCCGTTACCGGACGGTCGGGCTTCCGGCGTAGCAGAATATCTCGGGCACCGGGGCACAACTCCCTGCTACGCGGCAGAATTACCGGATAATGGAGCAATTCCTGACGACCGGGTCATTTCCGGAGTAAGAGAACTGTATGGCAGGATCCCGGATGAGGAACTAGCCGTTGCAGCCTACGCAGTCCGGATGATTGCATCTGCAAAGGCAAACCGTATCTGCGGCAGGTGTGGCGCAAAAACCCAACCGGTCCTCTTTGAACGGGCAAAAAAATGCCCGGAATGCGGCCTTGTTGTCTATCCCCGCATATCGCCGGCAATTATTGTGCGTATCACCCGAAATGATAAGATCCTTCTTGCCCGTTCGCCCGGTTTTCCGCCAGAACTGCACAGCGTGATTGCCGGTTTTGTGGAGCCGGGTGAGACACTGGAGCACGCGGTCTGCCGTGAAGTACGGGAAGAGGTCGGAATCGAGATCAGGAATCTCAGGTACTTTGCCAGCGAACCGTGGCCGTTCCCGGACTCCCTCATGATCGCGTTTACTGCCGAGCATGCAAACGGCGAGATCAAAATTGACAACAACGAGATCGTTTCAGCAGGCTGGTTTGACCGGGACAATCTCCCCCGGCTTCCCGCGCAAATGAGCATCTCGCGGGCGCTAATTGACCACTGGATAAAACAGGAAAATTTTCCGCGATAAAAAAAATAAAAAAAAGTACCGGCAACAGAAATATTTTTTTTCGCCGGTCCACACAGCCTGCCGGTGATTCGTCTGACTTCTGGCGATATAAAGATACATATAATATTAACTCTTTTAATTCTGTTAGAGAGCATGGAAACGAATTCTGAACCATCACGTACAGATGAAGAAATCACTGGCGAAGACAACGCCCTCGATATTTTCATTCTCTGTAAAGATGACCGGGATTCCCAGCAGCTTATCGGGCAGCTGACCCCGGCGGGGTACCGGATCACCCTTTTTACTGACAGCTCGGACCTGATTACAAGCCTTCGGGAAGGAAAACCTAACCTCCTTATCTGTGACACCACCGGCCCGGAACAGGATGGCTACAATATCTGCCGGGAAATTAAAAGTGACGACGATCTCTGGAGAATTCCGGTCCTCCTTGTCACGGGAATGTCAAACCTCGGGGACCTCCTGGTAGTCCTTGACAGTAACGCGGACAACTTTATCGCGCGACCGTACAACCACCAGTTCCTCCTCTCGCTTGTCGATATGATGCTCACGTCACCGGTTGAAAAACCGGATCCAACAAAAGTTAAAACCCAGTTTAAGATACGGCACGAAGATCGCGATTACGTGATCGCGGCAGACCGGAGAAAACTCCTGGAATTTTTGCTCTCCACGTTCGAAATGGCAGTCGGCCGGGCATCTGAACAGCGACATACACAACGTGCGCTTGACAACCTGAGAGCAACACTCGAACGCCAGGTGACGGAAAAGACCGCAGAACTGACAACAGAAGCAGCCCGTCTCCAGACGCTCATAAACGGGCAGGCCCGGGACCTTGATAATGCAAAAGCTGCACATGGCGGGCTTATAAAAGAAATGGAAACCCTGCGTTCCCGGTTAAAAGATCACGACACCGTTATCTCCAGCACAAAGGATGATCTTTCCCGGTTAACGCAGGAACTGGAAAATACCCGCGCCCGGCTTGCAGAAGCAGAAGATACCGTCAATACCCTTACAAAAGAAAAAGATGAACTTGAACAGGCTCTTCGTGGCGATGCAGATGCCATAAACCGGGACCTCGAAAAGACCCGTACAGACCTGTTGGAGACAAAAAAAGCACTCGCGGAAATTGTTTCGCAGCGTGAAGTTCTCGAATCACAGTTTGCAGGGCTTAAAAACGAACATGAAGAATCCGAAAGGGCACTTGGCGCCCGGATAATCGAGATCGAACAGCTTAAGAGTTCCCTTACCGGAGAGAAAAACCGGGCTGATTCTGCCGAACTGGAAGTAAAATCCATACTCTCGGAAAAAGCCCGGTCCGAGCAGGATCTCCGGCAGATGGTTGAGGATATAACTGAAAAGGCAAAGCAGCAGTCGCAGGAATGTTTACGGCTTTCGGATGAACTTGCCGCAGAAAAAGAGCACAGGGCAACAGCCGAACAGCAATCCCGTGAACTGGTTCAGGAAGCCGCAAAAAAAGATGCTGCGTTTGTTGCCCAGTCCGGGACACTCCGGGAGCGTCACGACACTCTCCAGCAAAAATACGATATGCTCACGGAATCCCTTGGAGCCGAACGCCAGAAAAGCGCAACATTTGAGGCCGATATTGCACGGATTACTGCGGCACATGAAAAGGTAACCGGCGACATGCAGGCACTCAAAGAAAAACTGGATGTGGCGGTAAATTCACTTGAAGAAGAAAAACGTCTGCGCGCGACTGCGGAAACAAACGTACAGGAAATAACCCGGAAAAAAGAGGAAGAGCTGCAGGTTTTCAATACCACCATCGGGTCGCTCCGACAGGATCTGGAAAACACCCGGACTACTCTTTTGGCAGTTGAGCAGGAAAGAGACGCTTCAGAAGGTAAAAAGAAATCTCTTGATGAAAAGCTGACCTCAATTGAACTATTAAAAGCGGAGTCGGATAAACTTGCCCGTTCGATTGAACACGAACTGGAACAGACCCGGGAGGAACTTGAAACTGAACGGCGCATGCACCGTGCAGTTGATGAAAAACTTGCAGCATCTGCATCTGAAAAAGAGAATCTCCTGAAAAATATTAGTTCAGCCGGAGAACAGGCTGCACAGAAAGAACAGACACTCCTTGCAAAGATCCAGGAACTTTCCGATTCCCTTGCCGCTGAACAGGAAGCACACCGGGTTTCTATAGAAAAACTGGCCCGGACTGTTCTTGAAAAAGAAACTGCTGAAAAGAGTATCAGTGCCGCCGGAGAACAGGCAGCAGAGAAAGAACAGGCCATCCATGCAAAGATCCAGGGACTTTCCGATTCCCTTGCTGCTGAACAGGAAGCACACCGGGTTTCTATAGAAAAAATGGCCCGGACTGTTCTTGAAAAAGAAACTGCTGAAAAAAGCATCAGTGCTGCCGGAGAACAGGCTGCACAGAAAGAACAGGCACTTCATGCAAAGATCCTGGAACTTTCCGATTCCCTTGCCGCTGAACAGGAAGCCCGTCGGATTTCTGATGAGAAACTTACTGCCGCAGCCCATATGATCGAACAGGCTGAAGAACACCTCAAGGTTATTTCTGATTCAAATGCAGCAGAGCGGGGTCGCTACGAAGAGGAACTCCGGACTGCACTTGCCCGTCAGAGATCTCTTGAGGAACAACTCAGGGAAGCTGAACAGGAACAGGTAAAAAAAGAGACTGAATCACAGTTGCTTTCAACAGATCTTGAACAGGCAGGAGCAGATCTTGCAGCGGAAAAAGAAAGGCGCCATGCGGCTGAAGAAGAATGCGGGGAGGTAAAGGATGCCCTTGCAACCCTCAGGAAAAGGACACAGGTCCCCGCTGCAACAATTGAAGAAATTCCGGTCGAGCACCATGTCATGATCTCTAAAGGGCCGGAGCTTCCAAGAGTAATAGCCCAGGAACCACTGGCACTTTTCAAAAAAACTGACGTGCAAGAACAGGCACAACAACCGACACAAACACCCGGTGAAATGGTTAAAGTCCCGGAGGGCACAGACACGCCGCAGATCAGGATCCAAAGCATTGAAGATCTCTTTGAAGAGGCAAAGGAACTGGATGTACAGGATTTACCGGACGCGAACCCACGTATCTCTGGTAAATTGTCAGATGATGATAACAATGTTCTTTTCGGTCACGTTGAAAGTGATAAAGAAATGGCAAAAGAAAACCAGCCTGAACCATCTGTCCCTCCGGTACCGGGACACGGAAAAGACGAAGATCTTTTTGAATTCAGCGTGAATAATCAGCCCGGTAATTATGCAGACTTTTCAGTTGGTGACGCAACCGGGGAAAGTGAGACAACTGATGACGCTGTACTGCGTACTGATAATGAATCGGGGCAGGGTCTTTTTGAGATTGGTGAGAATTCCGAGCCGGAAACATCCGGGGAATTTTTTGATCAGGAAAGCACATCCACGGATTCACAGTCCTACCAGTTACCGTCCAATATCGGAGGTCCGGCGTTTGGTCGCCAGCAGTGGTTCGACCTCATGAAATGGGCCCATAATACCGATACGCTTTCTCGTGCGGAACGGATAAAGATCGTCAAACTCGGGCGTATGCTCCAGCAGGGCAGGCGTATTTCCGGACGGCAGGAAGCACAGCTGGAAGAAATTGTAATGCTTGCCCGTGCACGGGGATATCAGCCAAAAGAGTGAGTGAACCGGACGGATTTTTTTTTATTTTTTTAACGGATTTAAAAGCAATCTGTCTTACACAAAAATCATAAAATTATGAAAATTGTATGGCGGTTATCAGCCACAAAGAAACCCTCGTGCGGCATGGGGGGACAAGGAAGTTTCAACGGAATGTAACAAAGTAAAAATTGTATTATTCAGCCCTTCACGCAATTTTTACCGGTAATGGCGTCTTTACATCACCCGCATCTCCGGAATCACGCCGTATCGTGATTTCAGAGAAATATACCATAGTGCCAAGACATATGCCAAGGCACAAGATACTGACCGGTAAAAAGAGCTCTTTTGCAAGGACTCCCTGACTTTCAAGCCCGAAAAATATCAGAAGGACTGTGCAGTGCTGGATATGGTACTGGGCAATCCGGTGATCCGTTTTGTCACAGGGACGGATGGAACCGGCGATGGTCCACGGACTGAAAGGAAAAAACGGGAAGATTCCTTTTCTTGTACAGAGATCTTCGACAAGATGGAGACTCATGCCGAGGATCACTCCGCTAAGAAACACTGCCCCCGAGCCGGTGACGAGAGCATTACCCGTCGCATATGCCGGAATATACAGGAATGCACAGGTGCAGCCATACACAAACAGGACACCGGGAATTGAATGGAGCAGCCGTTTATCTGCCGGATCCTGAACCGGATGCCGGGTGCGTGCATAAATCCGGCAGAGGGCCGGTGCACAGATCCGACGGGGGTACTGCACAATGAGCCAGGCAATCATGCGGAGATAACGATGAGGCTTTGGCCGGGTCATCTGGATATCCGGTAAAAGTACACCAATGCAGGTGCCGGAGATAACCAGTGCAATCATGAAAGGATTGTCAAGAAAGAATGCGCTGCCAAGGATGAGTGCGCACATCAGGCCAAGTGCCATGTGGTGTCGGGTGATCATGACTGGAATTTTCTCCCGGTTTTGTTATTGTCCCGTTACGAACCGACAACATTTCGGTTCCAAAACTGGATCGTATTTTTGGATTTGCGATAAGAATACCGGCAGCCGGCAAAAACGGATTCGTTATATGCAGGCTTCCAGGTTTTCCTTATAATTCTGGACAAGCCTGACATATAAGTATTGGGTTTATGCTTATTTTTTGAAAAAGTTTAGTATATTTAGTTAATATTAAAACTACTACAGCATTTTGTGGCCAATCATAAATCAGCAGTTACGAAATTATCTACATCCACTGTAATTTTCATGTATCAAACATTTAGACTAAAATCAGACCTTTAAAGTAAAAAATATTTAATTAATTTATCTAAAAGATATATCAAAATTTTTAACTAGTTCGCAATGAAATAATCCGGAGTACGATCAAATTGAAGGATTGTGAAAGTATGAAACAAACATCAGCTTTATCCAGATTTGCACTCATCAGCATGGTTTTTGTTCTCCTCGTTGCAACGGCTTTCTTTGCCGGCTGCACTCAGAACACAGCAAACAATACACCTGCGGCAACCACTGTCGCGACCACAGTACCGGTAACCACAACTGCGGCACCGGTAACAAATGAAACCACGGCAGTCCCGACCAAGGTCGTTACAACTGCAACACCGGCCCCGACCTATACGCAGACCGAAGGCAACCTTATTGCATATACCGCCGCCTCCTTAACCGGAGCATCAAACTCGATCGGTACCGGCTTTACCAAAGCCTACCCAAACCACAAAGTCATCTTTAATCTTGACGGGACCCAGGCCTTAAAGACTCAGGTCGAAGCCGGTGCATACGCGGATGTCTTTATCTCCGCAAGCAATTCGTATACAAACACCCTCAAGAGCGAAGGTTACTTTGTTAACGACTCGGTAAAGACCCTGACGACAAACTACATTATTGTCATCCTCCCGGCATCAAACCCGGCAAAAATTAATTCTCTTTCAGACCTTGCAAAGCCCGGTGTAAAGATTGCGATGGCAGCAAACACTGTGCCGGTTGGCAGTGCAACATTAACTGTCCTAAATAACAGCGCCAACTCCACATACACACAAGACTGGAAGAAATCAGTGATCAGTAACGTCGTAACCTACGAAACTTCCGAACCGGGCGTTGCGACAAAGGTCTCACTTGGGGAAGTTGACGCAGGATTTGTGTACCAGTCAACGGCAGCCGCAGCAGCAAGCGGTACCTACAAGACCGTTTCAATTCCAAAGAAAGATAATTATCTCCAGACATACACGATTGGAATCCTGAAGGGTAGCACCAACAAGGCTATCGCTGCCGATTTCGAGCAGTTTATGCTCTCCGATGCCGGCCAGCAGATCCTAGCGGATTACGGATTTACATCCCCGTAAATCCATAACACCTTAACTTTTTTTTATTAAAAAGCCGGACCGGCCGGCTGCCCTTGCCGGTAAGAGGAGTATCCCGCCATGACCCCCGGTCGATTCCTGCAAAAAAAATACCGGCTCAAACTTACGTATCTTGCCGCAGGCATCCTGATTACCGGGGTTACGCTGTACCTGGCACTGCCGATCCTCGCGCTTTTTATACGGATATCTCCTGAAATGTTTTATGCCACAGTCCAGGACCCGGCGGTAATTAACGCACTTTGGTTGAGCCTGTATACAACTGTAATTACACTTGCCATAGTGATCCTTGTCGGGACACCGTTTGCCTATTATCACTGCCGGTATTCCTATCCGGGAAAAGTGATTGTGGATACCTTAATTGATCTTCCGCTGGTTCTCCCGCCGGCAGTTGCGGGTGTTGCGCTTCTTGTTCTCTACGGGCGTGTCGGGCTTCTTGGCCAGTACTTCAACATGTTCGGCATCCAGCTTGCATTTACCACGCTTGCGGTAATCATGGCACAGATCTTTGTTGCATCCCCGTTCTACCTCCGTCAGGCAAAATCACTTTTCGAACAGCTGGACCCGGCCTATGAGCAGACCGCTCGGACGCTCGGGGCCTCGTCATTACGGACTATGACACTTGTCACTCTTCCCATGACCGCAGGAGGGCTTATCTCTGGCGCAGTCATGACATTCGGGCGGGCACTTGGGGAGTTTGGTGCGACGATCATGTTTGCCGGGAACCTGCCCGGGGTGACACAGACTATGCCGCTTGCGGTATACGTGGGTATGCAGGGCAATATCAATGTGGGGCTGACAATCTCGATCCTGCTTGTGATTATATCATTTGCAATTATGATCGCTGTCCGCCTTGTGCAAAAAAAGGAGGCAGGCCATGCTTGAAGCCGCAATGATAAAAAAACTCCGGGATTATACCCTCGACTTAGATTTCACGGTGCAACCTGGGGAAATTATGGTTCTCATGGGCACAAACGGGTCGGGCAAATCGACGACTCTCAATATCCTTTCCGGCCTGCTTGAACCCGATACTGCAACAATAACCTTAAACGGCGAATGTCTCTGTAACACAAAAAATGATATTGACATTCCGGTCGAAGACCGCAGGATCGGATATGTGCTCCAGAACTCTGCGGTATTTCCCCACATGACGGTGCATGACAATGTTGCATTCGGCCTTCGCGCCCGGCATGTCGACTGTTCCGTTATCTCAGAACAAGTCACGCTCTGGATGGACCGTATGCACATTGCGGACCTTGCTAATGTTAAAGCCGGCAACCTTTCCGGGGGACAGAAACAGCGTGTCGCACTTGCCCGGGCACTTGCCATAGAGCCGAATCTGTTGATGATGGATGAACCGTTTACCGCTCTTGATGCAGAAAGTACTCAGGCTGTTAAGGATTTGACGTGCCGGGTTGTTAAAAAGATGCAGATCCCCTGTATTATTGTTACTCACCGGCTCACAGACTGTACCGAGATTGGCACCAGGGCCTGTGTAATCTCGCAGGGCAAAAAAGACTGGGAAGGCACTCCGGATAAAATGCCAGAGATCATGCCGGTCTGTCGCTGTACCTGAATAATAACAGATCTTTGACAGCCGTATAACCATTTTTTATAAGGAAAAAATCTGTCAGGATCTTTTTCCCGTTTGATATGATCCTGGATTAATGTGATCCGGATCTGCAAAGACCCGACATTTGTTTTTTTTATCAAACCCGGCAGGCTTAAGCCAGACAATTTCCAACAGGTAAACAGGAAGACTACAGGCAACTCTCCGTTTTTAGCCTGTATGATAAACGACCGGAAATAGAGGAAACCTCCATGGTACAGAAAAAAACACAGCAGAAGAAAGGATCTGATGCCCGGCTCCTGTTTGTCCTGGTCGGGGCTCTTGTCCTAGCTTTCATATTTGTCGCAGTTATCGTGCTTTCGACCCCGGATGAATCGGGATCAAAGGACGCGATCCGTATCGGTGCAATTTATAACCTGAACGGATCACAGTCGTCACTGGATACACCCTCAGCACAGGGAGCCCGTCTTGCGGTAATGGAAATAAACGAACGAGGGGGTATTGACGGACGGGCTATAAACCTGACGTTATATGACGGAGGGACCAATACAACTAAGATAGCGGCAGCAGCACACCGGCTTATCAGCGAAGATCACGTGCAGGTAATAATTGGCATCAGCGATTCTGATATGGTGCTTCCGGCTGCTCAGGTTGCAGCTAAAGAGGGCATAGTCTTTGTCACATCCGGTGCGACATCGCCGCTCCTTCCGGAAAAGGTACCAGGTTATCTCTACCTTTCCTGTTTTGGAGACAATACTCAGGGAGCTGCCGCAGCAGAATTTGCAGCGTCTGACCTGAACGCAAAAACAGCCGCTGTCATCTCGGATAATTCCATGGAATATACGCGCCTGCTCTCGCGCTACTTTACGGAACGGTTTACATCCGGCGGGGGAAACATTACAGGTTCAATGCAGTACGAGGGTGGATCTGCAACAATAAGTGCTGATATCCGCAAATCAGGGATCAGCAGCACCCGCCCGGATGTCGTGTTTGTCGCATGCGGGCCGGCTGACTGCGCTGCGGTAGTCCGCGCCGTGAGGGATACGGGAATAACGGCGCCCATAGTTGGTGGTGATTCATTTGATTCGCCGCAAGTCGTAAATGGTGTTGGACCGAAAGCCGACAGGATTTATTATACAACACATGCGGATATCAGCACGGCATCAAAAGACAAGAACGTGAACGGATTTATCAGATTATATTATATTGAATACGGCGAAGAACCGGATGCTTTTGCCGCGCTTGGGTATGATGCTGTAAATATTGTGGCAGAGGCACTGAAAAAATCACCTTCCACAACAGATCTACGGGGAGGTCTTTTGGCCATCCACGATTACGATGGTCTTACCGGTACGATATCATACCGGAACCAGTCACAAATACCGGTAAAATCAGTAACTATTAAGGGGATTATAAACGGCACAGTGGTCTCGTTTGGCGAGCGGATTCCTGTTGCTGTACCGGAACCTTAAGGTTAAAAATCTCCCGATTTTCCTGTTTGCACAGTTTTTTCTGTCGTTATTTGTCTCATTTTTGTACTAAACTGACCCATTATGGGTAGGAAAAAATACGGGAACTAAAAAATCAGGATTGCGAGAATAATACACGATCCTCGCAAACTGGAATGAATTTTACAGATCATGTCCATCCCCATCTTTTCAAGTGATAACGCGTCATATCTGATATACCAATACCCTATATCAGATCTAAAAACAGGGAAGACCGGATACAATGATCCTCCGCACTATCACAATGACATTTGACACAGAAACTCCGATCCATGGCCCTCCGGTGGAGCTTCGCAAATTTTTTACCACAAAGTTTGCAGAATTTACCGGGCATCACAACGAGGAAACCGGTTCTTTTATTCACCGGTACCCTGTTGTGCAGTGTAAAATGATAAAAAATATTCCCACAGTCATCGGCATCAATGAGGGTGCAGTATTCCTTAAAGAATTTGCAGATAAATCCCGTGAAATACAATTGGGCCTTAATACTTACCGGATTGCAGAACACGATCTATCTATCCGGGAAGAACCATTTGGGATATCAGATACTATCCAGGGTTATGAATTTGTCACTCCATGGCTCGCGCTTTCGCAGGAAAATTACAAAAAATTCTATAAACTGACAGGAAAACCTGCACGCGACGAATTTGTACAAAAAAAATTAGTTGATACCATTTCTACGTTGTCAAAATCCCTTGGTTGTAATATTGCTCCGCCTATCATATGTGACACAAATCTCCATTTCCAGAAAGAGCGGTTTGATGGTGTCAGCGTCATGGCCTTTACCGGAAAATTCCAGGTCAATTTCCAGATCCCGGAGTATCTTGGAATTGGCAGGTCAGTTTCATTTGGTTACGGGACGGTAAGGAGAATTTTTAAGGATATCAAAAGGCGCTAAAAAACGGCCCTCATGAGAATTGCAGGAATAAATCTTCGCGATGAAGTCTTTTGTAAGGGCCATTGAAGACCCGTATATGCGTTCTGCCGGAGATCCTGACTGCGTGCAGGATCTTTTTTAAGAATATCTGCCGTCCGATTTGTGCCGCCTGATTTCCTGTTTAAGATGGAAAAAATCCTGAAAAATACCGTTTCCTGAAGTTTTGGTTTTATTGAAATTGTTGCTCTGCAGAAAACATTTTTTTTGATATATAGCCCCACTCTTGTGCCACCAGTCCCCCGAGGGGGACGGGGCACTAGTCGTGATGTCTTTGTATTACCTGCACCTGGGTTACTAATGTCACTTTTTTGTACAGGTAATATATCACTATCGCAAATGGGGGGTGCCACAAGCGTGCTGGGGTGAAGGCAAGAACTGCCGTAGTCCCCAAGAGCGTTCTTACGATCCGATCTGGGATTTCTACAAGCAGAAATCGTCCTCCGGTCTCCTCAATCGACATGCTTTTAAAAAAAAGAAGCGTCTCCTGAAAAGTCTCATTCCCGTATACCGGTTTTTATTTTTTAGCCCTTGATAGAATGTACTAATAACGAAACTATATGTATGGCTGCGCAGTAACCCATAATTGGAGGGGTTTGGTATCACTGACGTTACACTGGCCAAAAAAAACGGGAACGAACAATTGAAAAATAAAATAACAACAATATCCCGTGAATTTTCTTACGAGGATACTGCATACCACCTGCCGGTTTCCTATGCACTGACCGGAATTACAGTACACAACAAAAATACTGCCAATGACGTTTTTACAAAGACCGGTGGCAACCCGCTTGTGGCCGAAGAATGCCTGCTTGCCGAAGCTACCGCTGTAAACGGGAAAGAGCCCGAACCATACACGGGTTTTATCAGCGATACGGTTATCCGAAAACTCGGATATTCGCTTGTTGACGGGAGCATCCTTGGTCTTGCTCTCATTGTCGGCACTCCGAAAAGTGCCGAAAGCGCTGCTGCGATCTGCCGCGAGCTTCAGGAAAAATATATGCTCACGTTCCTTTCCGGCGGAGTTATCCCGTCACTTTCATCCGCCGGGGTAAAACTCGGGCTGGACTACCGGCTGGTCCCGCTGGGTTCCCGTCCCCTGCACAGCGTCCATTTTGTCGATATTGTTGCACGGGTAGCGATGATGTTTGGCGGAGTTTCCCCGGGAGATATTCATCGCCTTCTTGCTTATGCGGCTGAACGTGCGAAAGCAATTGTGATCGTATTCCCCGGTCTTTCCGATGAAGAGATCGCGTTTATTGACGGTCTGCGGGTTTTGGGTTTTCCCATTCTTTCACTCGGGGGCTATGAAGGCGGTGACTGGATAGTAGCAGCACCCTCCGAAATCGTGCGCACCGGCATGGAAATGAAAGGAATCAAAGTATCTGTGACCGCGATTCCTATCCCCATGGGATGCTCGCCGGCATTTGAAGGAAAGAGCATAAGAAAAGAAGAGATGCAGGTGGAGTTTGGCGGGGGCCGTTCTCCGGCGTTTGAACTGTTGCGGATGAAAAATCCCGGCGAGATCGAAGACGGCAAAGTAACTGTAATCGGCCCGGAAATTGACTCCATGAAAGAAGGCAGCGCATATCCGCTTGCAATTCTTGTCGATGTTGCCGGAAAAACCATGAAAAAGGATTACGAACCGGTCCTTGAACGGCGTATCCATAATTTTGTCAACTATGGCGAAGGTTCGTGGCACGTTGCACAGCGGGATCTCATCTGGGTACGCATATCAAAGGAAGCATTTGCAAAAGGCGTAAAGATCGAGCATCTCGGAAAACTTCTTGCTGGTAAATTCCGGATGGATTTCCCGAAACTCATTGATGCCGTTGCTGTCACGCTTATTACTGATCCGGAAAAAGTGCTTGCAGGAAAGAAAGAAGCGGAAAAGATCTATGACGAGCGTGATGCCCGGATCCGGGGAATGCATGATGACGATGTCAGCACGTATTACTCCTGTACGCTCTGCCAGACTTTTGCCCCAAACCACGTCTGCGTGATTACACCGGAACGGCCGGCCCTTTGCGGGGCTATCAGCTGGCTAGACGGAAAGATTGCGTACGAGATGTCACCGTCCGGTGCGAACCAGCCAATCGAAAAGGGAGCGCTCTTAAATGCAGGGAACGGTGAATTCGACGGCGTAAACCGTTTTGTCAAAAAAGCAAGCCACGGGGAGATCGAACGTTGTTCACTCTACAGCGTTATGGAATACCCAATGACCTGCTGCGGGTGTTTCGAAGTAATTGCACTGATGCTCCCTGAAGTCAACGGGATCATGGTCGTCAACCGGGAATACAAGGGCATGACTCCTTCGGGCATGACATTTTCAACACTTGCCGGGACTATTGGCGGGGGAGCCCAGACCCCGGGCTTTGCCGGGATTTCAAAGAATTATATCCTTTCGGATCGTTTCCTGCAGGGTGAAGGCGGGATCGAACGACT
>DAOQAA010000027.1:0-28584 GCA_035353675.1 Methanoregula sp.
CTGCAACATTCACAGGTTCTTACATTTTCTCGTCATTGAGGTTTTCTACAGAGCAAAAAATTGTAGAATAAAAGGAAAATCCTGTGGGATTAAATCCACCCGGTTGCCCAGGCCCACATATTACTGACGCCGGTCGAGATCACAACGACCGGATCGATATGGAGCAGCGGGAAGACGAAGAAGAAATACAGGACTGTTCCAAGCAGGCTCCCAAGGTTTGCAAGCGCCGCTACGAGGACGACCTTGAAAAGCGGGACGCGCGCCATTTCCCGGATCGATTCAGCCTCGTAGATTTTCCGGAAATCCGAGACCGGCGGTTTTCTGACACGTGCTTCCACATACGCAGCAATCCATCCTGCGTGGAGCATGGGGTTTAACGAGGTCATCCACGCGACGCCAAAACAGGTGAGGGCAGAATACGGGTGGCCTCCTGCAAGAAGCGTGAATGCTGCGGCGAGTACTCCGTGGATGATCACCCAGAAGAGAAGTGCATACAAAAGAACGGTCCAGCCAACTCCGGAGAATGCGATGGCGGCAATCAGGAACGCAAAAAGCCCGGTGACTGCAAACCCGAACAATTTTCCCCAGGGAAACGATTTTGGTTCTTTTGCCAGTGCGTCAAAAGGCGGAAGTGTCTGCGGCTGGTCGACATATTTTGTAATGCCCTGCCGGTGGCCGGCGCCGACAACCGCAAGGATCCTGCCTTCCGGCCGCTGCGCCTTCAGGAGAACGAGCTGGTGGGCGATAAACGCGTCACGCTCATCAATCAGGGCCCGGGCTCCGTTTGGCGAGAACTTGCGGAACTCTTCCATGACCGCATCGATAACGTTCTGTTCCTTAAGGGACTCTATATCGAACTCTTCTCCGTTATCTACTTCGGCAACTGAATAAATGAGCGCGAAGACCATCTTGATCTTCTCGATAATTCCCATCGATTTCCAGAACCGGAGAAGCGTGAGCCGGATGTCCCGGTCGACAAGCGCAATGGGTATTCCCCTGCTCTCTGCCTCTGCAATAGCCGCTTTCATTTCAGCGCCGGGTTCGACACCGACATCTACGCCAATCTTGCGCTGGAGATAGGAGAGAAGCCACTGGATAAGAAGCGAGTTAAAATTTTTTACTTCAAGAACATCTTCAACAGTTGGATCGCGGGCCTGTTTTTTCAGGGCGCTGAACCGGGCAGGGTCCAGTTCAATTGCCACGACATCGGGTTTGAATTCTTCGATTGCTGCCCTGACTTCATCAACACTCTTTTGCGAGACATGTGCAGTCCCAACAATTTTCAACTCTGCCATCAGCCACCGTTATTCCTGAATTATTGGTTTTATATCCTCTTTAATAAGAGGGATGTTTTTAACCAATGCCCTAAGAAAACCGGGTGTCACGATATCGGTTAGGGGAACCTGTTAAAATTATTCATACGTGAATTCCCGGACCCGCCGGCACCCGGACAAGGTCCTGGAATTTTTAAGTATACATTTTTTAACAGCTCTGCGAGCAGTCCAGGATCTGGTTGGGGTTATTGATAAACGAGCTCTTGCAACTTTCAACACAACTGACGCATTTGTCGTATTTTGTCTTTTTTACAAGCTGGCACGTTCCATCTACGATCTGGCAGCTGGCATACTGGCGGCAGTGGTCATCAGCATTCAGCTCGGATGTACAATCAGTTGCGATACGTGGTCCACAGGTGATCTTAAGCCCGTGACAGTTTTCAATTCCGCATGCGGCAACTGTAGGGACAGGTGTGGGGGTTTCTGTTACCGTCGGTGTTGGGGTGGCGGTCTCAACCGGTTGGGGACTGGATGCACAACCGGCGCAAAAAATCATGACTGCTGTCAACAAAAGCAGCAGGAGCACAGGGCGGTAGACCTTCATGATACTATCATCTCAGACATAGGATATGCGCGAGCTTTAAATAAAAGGTATGCACTGGCCCGCTCAGCGGAAAGTCCTGAAAAGTGCGGATATAACCGGTTTATTATGCCGGATTCACGCATATATCCGGGATAATGGGGGATCTTAATGAAGATTGCAGTGGCCGGGAAAGGCGGCGTGGGTAAAACACTTGTGGCCGGTGGCATTGCCTTCCTTCTTGCCCGGGCCGGGTATACGACCATTGCAATCGATGCAGATTCAGCGCCAAACCTTGGTTTTTTGCTGGGCCTTACCCCGCAGGCTGCTGGTGCTATTGTCCCGGTTTCGAAAAACGAAGAACTTATTGCAGCAAAGACCGGCTCCGGTTATCCCGGCGTATACACTTTGAATTTTACTGTCGACGATGTTGTCCGGAAATATGCAGTTCCGACACCCTCCGGTGTCAACCTGCTTGTCATGGGTACGGTGGTATCGATGGGAGCCGGGTGTACCTGCCCGGCAAACAGCGTGATCCGGGCCCTGCTCCGTCACCTGATTATTTACAGAAATGAAGTCGTGGTGCTTGACATGGAAGCAGGTCTTGAACACCTTGGCCGGGGAACTGCGGAAAATGTCGATATTATGCTTGTTGTCAGCGATGCAAACCTGCAATCGTTATCTGTGGCAAAAAAGATCGCCCGGATGGCTCAGGACGCCGGAATCCCCCGGGTTGCGGTTGTCGGCAACCGGGTTATGGATGCCGGGCAGGAACAGGTTATACGCAAATTCGCGCACGAAAACAATCTTTGGATCATAGGCATGTTACCGTTCGATCCTGCTGTAACAAGGGCCGGAATTGTTGGTGATCCCATAATGTCGCTTGAAGGGTCGGAGGCGCTCCGGAACCTGAACGAGATCATTTCCCGGATCGGGCAGGGATCAAAAGACGGATCACCATGCCTCAACGGATCAACTGTGGGGAACCCTGTATGAAGACACTGGTAACAATGGGCCGGGGCGGGACCGGCAAGACGAGTTTTGTAGCGTTGCAGACCAAATTTTTCCTTGAACAAAAAAAGACGCCGCTCCTCCTTGTCGATGTCGATCCCGACCAGAACCTTGCGGAGATGGTGGGTGTCGATCTCGAACGTGAAGGGGTAAAGACAATCGCCGAACTTGTTACGGAGACTTTCATCAAAAAAGGTGGCACAATGACGGGGATTGCCCCGACAGAACGGATCGAAAGCCGGGTCCTTGCCGACGGGGTCTATGAAGGTGAAGGTTTTGATCTCATTGCAGTAGGCACAAAGTGGATCGAAGGCTGTTATTGTATGCCCGATGCCGCGCTCAAGGGAGCACTCGAATCACTTACAAAAAATTACCAGTACGTGCTCATAGATTCCCCGGCCGGCCTTGAACATCTTAACCGCAAGATCACCGCACGGGTCAATGATATTTTCGATGTCATGGGCCCTTCCCACAAATCGTTTGAGCATGTAAAGAGGGCAGACCGGATCACGCGTGAAGTCGGGATCGGTTTTGACCGGTTCTTTGTGGTCGGGGGTTGCCTGTTTCCCGCTGAATTGGAAGAGACTGCGCGAAAAGAGACCGGCCGGCAGTACCTGGGAAAAATAATTTTTGATCCCCTTGTGCAGGAATCAGTGATATCCGGCCGGTCGCTTCTCGACATCCCCAACAGTTCTCCTGCATATCGTTCTGTCTGTAATCTCATGGAAAAAGCCGGTTACGGAAAAGCACCGTGATAGTACAGGGATCCGTTGTTTATCCGGACACTTCGAAAATCCAGTCGATTTGGTTAAAAACAGGTAAGATAAATATAATCCAGCATCCCTGTATTCCACAGAATATAATATTCCGGTTGTGCTGCCCTTGACAGAAAAAAAGATTGCGCTTACCATAAAAGAAATGGAGTCCGATCTTGGTCGTATCCGTGACCTGTCAATTTCCATCGGAAAAATTTCTGCAGCTGACTGGACGGAACCTGAAGGACCGACCCCGTATCCATCACTTACGGCCCTTCGTGACTGGGATCGCAGGATTCTTTCCCGGTACAAGCCGTTCTATATGCCGTTCTGCGATCTCTGCTGCCTGTGCACGTACGGCAAGTGCGATCTTACCGGGACAAAAAAAGGTGCCTGCGGTATTTCGATGCCGGCGCAGCAGTCCCGCATTGTGCTTCTTTCAGCATGTATCGGTGCGGCAACCCACACGAGCCATGCGCGCGAACTGGTATCATATGCAATAAAAAAAGCCGGTCGGGACTGTCCCATAAACCCCGGGGGAACGTCAATCGGTGTCGAGGCACCGATCATCCGTCTTGTCTGTGGTGAAAAACCGGAAACACTTGCAGACCTTGAGGCTATCCTTGATTACTGCGAGAGCCAGATTACGGCCCTTCTGTCGGTAACCCACACCGGGCAGGAAGGAGATCCGCTTGATTTTGAAAGCAAGGTGCTCCATGCAGGCATGATCGATCATGTTGGCATGGAAGTTGCCGATCTCGCCCAGATATCAGCCCTTGGTTACCCGAAGGCTGACCCGGATGCCCCGCTCGCTGCACTTGGCATGGGCACTGTCGATACCACAAAACCGGTTATCCTTGTCATCGGTCATAATGTGCCGCCTTCGGTTGCTATCATCGATTACCTGCACGATGAAAACCTGACGGATGAAGTAGAAGTGACCGGTATCTGCTGCACATCGATTGATGCGACGCGGTATTCTCCACGCGCAAAGATTATCGGGCCTATGTCATGGCAGCTGCGGTACATCCGGAGTGGTATTCCCGATGTCATTATCGTTGACGAGCAGTGTATCCGCACCGATGCGCTTTCTGAAGCCCGCGCAGTCCATGCGCCGTTTATTGCAACATCTGAGAAGAACTGCCTTGGTCTGCCT
Organism: Methanoregula sp.; assembly: GCA_035353675.1. Taxonomy (GTDB): domain Archaea; phylum Halobacteriota; class Methanomicrobia; order Methanomicrobiales; family Methanospirillaceae; genus Methanoregula. Next base: position 4,777 of record DAOQAA010000027.1, read on the forward strand.
GACCGGACAAATGATCCCGTTGATGTGATTGTTTCGGATCTCACCAGCGGGAAACTGGATGGTGTCCTTATCCTTGATCCGGAAAAAGTCGGTGAAGTTGCAGTACGGGTTGCACGGGCTGTAGCGCCGGGCCGGAAAAACGCCCGCAGGACTGTTGACCTCACGGAAGTCCAAAAACAGGCGGCGTCCTGTACTCAGTGCCGGCTCTGCCAGAGGGCATGCCCGAACGATCTAAAAATTCCTGCGGCGATGAAAGCCGCAGGTGAGGGCAGCCTGTCACTGCTTGCCGGATTGTATGAAGCCTGTGTGGGCTGCGGAAAGTGTGAAAAGGCCTGTATAAAGGAGATTCCGGTTCATTCACTTATCGTCGCTGCGGCAGCGGAGAGAGTGAAAAACGAAAAATTTACGATCCGGACCGGCAGGGGCGCGATCCAGGATATCGAGATCCGCAATGTCGGCGGGCCAATCGTACTTGGGGAGATCCCCGGGGTTATCGGTTTTGTCGGCTGTTCCAATTATGCAAACGGCGGCAGGGAAGTCGCTGAAATGAGTCTTGAGTTCGCGAAACGCCGGTATATTGTCTGCACTTCCGGATGCACTGCGATGGCAATCGGCATGCACCGTGACGAAGAGGGAAAGACGCCATACGAGCAGTACCCGGGAAGTTTTACTGCCGGTGGGATCGTGAATGTTGGTTCATGTGTTGCAAATTCCCACATTGCCGGGGCAACTATAAAGATCGCGAGCGTTTTTGCGCACCGGAACCTGCGCGGGAATTATGCCGAGATTGCGGATTATGTGTACAACCGTGTCGGGGCGGTTGGTGTTGCATGGGGTGCGATGTCGCAGAAAGCAGCGGCAATTGCAGCCGGGTTCTGGCGCCTTGGCATCCCGGTTGTTGTCGGCCCGCACGGGACCAAGTACCGAAGGATGCTCCTTGGCCGGGCTGACCACGATGAGGACTGGTACGTGCACGACCAACGGACTGGGGAAGATGTGTATGCAGGCCCGGCACCGGAACACCTGTTTGTTGCGGCGGAGACCCAGAAAGAAGCAATGGTGCTTATTGCAAAACTCTGCATGCGGCCAAACGATACATCAAGGGGACGGGCAATGAAACTCACGCATTATATTGACCTGTCTCAGCGCAACTTCGGGACAATCCCCGATGATATTCCCCGGTATGTCCGGACCCCCGCAGATATACCCGTTACCTTAAAAGGTGAAATCACCCGGATTCTCGAACAGTCCGGCTGGAAGGAACGCCCGATCCCGGATCCGACGCTTCTTAAACGTAATAAACCGGAAACCCGGCAGGAGCGCTGACAACCCATGACAACAGCAGACCCGTGGCAGACCGCAGAAACTGCCGGACCAAAAAAAGCAACAGTCATCTCAAAACCGGCAGTGGCACATGCACTCATCCGCAAGGCAAACCACCCGGTGCTCCTCATCGGGCATAATGCAGCCGTGATTGATATCGGCGGAAGAAAACTTATTGATTACCTGCTTGACATCGCCCGGGCACAAAAGATCCCGGTCATCGCTACCGGGCATATCAACCGGGCGTTAAAGGACCGGGGATATACAAGCGCAGTTATCTTGCCGGCGGTCGAAGCCGGGCAGCGGATCGCCGACCCGGACTGGACCGGGCCGGACGGGAAAGGCTCCTCTGATCTTGTCATCATTGCCGGGCTGCCGTATCCCATGACGTGGACGCTTCTTTCGGGTCTAAAGCATTTTGCCGGACATGTAAAGACAATCACGCTTGACAATACGTACCAGCCCAACGCAAACTGGTCGTTTGCAAACATTTCTGTCAAAGAATGGCAGGACAATCTCCTTTGTGTCCTTGCAGATTCCAGTGACGGGAGGCAGACGGATGTTTGAGGATATTCCGGTGGATGTAGGTCTTGTCCATGTCGGTGAACGGATACGGAAAAATGATATGTATGTCGAGCTTGGCGGCCCGTCAATTGAGGAAAAATTCGAACTGGTAAGGGTTAAAAAAGCCGGAGAAATCCGTGACGGCTCGATATCAGTTGTCGGACCCGATCTTCCGGAAATGGAAGAGGGGAAGAAGTATCCCCTGGGAATTCTTGTAGAAATTGCCGGGCCCCAACTGGAAGACGATATAGAGGGTGTGATCGAACGCCGTATCCATGAGTATACCAATTATGTCGAAGGGTTCATGCACCTCAACCAGCGTTACGACATCTGGGTGAGGGTGTCAAAAAAAGCCTATTTTAAAGGATTAACCTCGCTTACATATGTGGGAAAAGTCCTGCTGTATCTCCTGAAAAACGAGCTGCCGATTATTGAACAGATGCAGGTCACCTTCTTTACCGATCGCGAAAAGATCCGGGCCCGGTATGACGAGGCAAAAGCGATATACGAAGCACGGGACTCCCGTGCCCGTGGGCTGACTGATAATGATGTTGATGTCTTTTACGGATGTGCACTCTGCCAGTCATTTGCGCCCAGCCACGTCTGCGTGATCACTCCCCAGCGGTATGCAAACTGCGGGGCGATCAGCTGGTTTGACGGAAGAGCGGCAGCACGAATAGATCCAAAGGGCCCAATCTTTCCCATTGAAAAGGGTGAATGCCTAGACCCGGTGCGGGGAGAGTATACCGGCATAAACGAAAGCGCAAAGAAACGTTCCCTTGGCACTGTGCACCGGGTTTATCTTTACAGTGCATTTGCTTATCCTCACACTTCCTGCGGGTGTTTTGAGGGTATCGCATTCTATATTCCCGAAGTGGAAGGATTCGGGATTGTCATGAGGGGATACCGGGATGTGACCGTGAACGGGCTGCCCTTTTCAACAATGGCAGACTCAACCGCCGGTGGCAGGCAGGTGGATGGGTTCCACGGGCTTTCGCTTGAGTACATGCGTTCCCCCAGGTTCCTTGCCGCTGACGGTGGTTACTCTCGTGTCGTGTGGATGCCGTCCGATTTGAAAGAGCAGATGAGTGAGTTTATTCCCGAAGACCTTTATTCACGGATTGCATCAGAAAAAGATGTCAGGACTGTTAGCGAGCTACGTGATTTCCTTTCATCGAACACACACCCGGTCATGGAGCGGTGGAAGGCTGATGCGGAGGTTCCGGCAAACGGGCCAAATACCGGTATGCAGGTCTTTTCCGGCGGGGATTTCCCGATTACATCCGGCGGTTTTAAAATAATCTTCAAGAATGCCAGGATCACAGCAGACCGGGTGATTATTGAACCCATCCAGCCCAAAAAACCGGGAGCCGATAAAAAATGAACTCACATGATCCCCTGAAGGAGAATGCGACAACCGGTAAAGTACAGATACAGGATGCCATTCCGGGACTCCTTGCGATGCTGTCCGGTAAAAAGCGGATAGAACTTGAAAATTTTTCCATGGATGTCGGGGATCTCGAGTTCTGGATACCCACCGGATCCGGTGCTGTCCCTGTGGGATCTCAGGCCCCGATACACGTTAAACCCACCACTCTCTTTACCGAGACATTTGTCCCGCCCGTTGAAGAATTCGTGGGCCGCATCCATGAAGTCCGCCTCGGGGCAACAAAAAGTGAAGGCGGCAGCAGGAGCAGATCTCTTGTAATTGGCGGAGCAGATTATCCCCCGTTTGTCAGTGCCGATCACCTGCCGCCACATCCCCCAATCTTTGCGCTCGATGTATTTGACATGCCTGTGCAGCTCACAAAAGTGCTCAAGGAAAACGTCAAGGATGTCATGAACGACCCTGCCGAATGGGCACGGATGAACGTGAAAAAGTACGGCGCAGACATGATTACCGTTCACCTCATGTCCACGGATCCGCTCATACACGATGCATCTCCGGCATCTGCGGCAAAGACCGTCGAGGAAGTACTTCAGGCAGTCGATGTCCCGCTGATTATCGGCGGGTGTGGAGATCCCCGCAAGGATGCGGCAGTCTTTAGCAGGGTAGCAGAAGTCGCCGATGGTGAAAGACTTCTCTTGAATTCTGTCACGCTTGGCATGACCGAGACAAAGACACTGGATGTTGTCGCGCGGGCGGCAAAGGAACACAACCATGCGGTGCTCGGATTCACCGGTCTTGAACTTAACAAGGCAAAGGAGCTCAACCGCCGGCTCTACGAATACCTGCCCCCGGAAGATATCGTGATGGATCTCACGACCGTCGCGCTCGGCTATGGTTTGGAGTATTCGTTTACCATCCACGAGCGGGCCCGGCATGCTGCGCTTATGGGAGATACAGAACTCCAGCAGCCGACAATCTCTGCGTCTACCAATGCATGGGCGGCCCGGGAAGCGTGGATGAAGATGGACAAAAAGTACGGCACAAGGGGGCTTCGCGGACCCCTTTGGGAGACGATAAATGCGCTTACGCTTCTCCTTGCCGGTGTTGATATCTTTATGATGATGCACCCGGCCGCTATACGGACGTGCAAAGACACGATCCGGATGTTTGCAGAAAAGGATGCACCGGTGCCGGAAGATGTAGCCCGCTGGGCGACAATGAAGATCTGATAAACCGGGGTTTTTAAAAAATGTCAGAACGCGAACCAAAAAAGACCATAAAAGAGATCAGCCCCATCGACGTGTACAAACTCCTCCCCAAGACCAACTGTAAAGAGTGTGGCGAGGCCAACTGTATGGCGTTTGCGACACGGGTAGTAAACGGCGAACTCGCGGTTGACAACTGCCCGCCGGTCACAAAGGAAGAGTACAGGGTCAATTTTGGTAAACTCGAAGACCTCATGGCGCCTCCGGTGAAGACTGTTGTTGTCGGGACCGGTGAACGGGCGATGAAACTGGGCGGGAAGTATGTCTTATACCGGCACGAGTTCACGTACCAGAATCCCACGCCCATTGCGCTTGACCTGTCTGATGACCTTACCGAAGAAGAACGGGCTGCACGGGTCCATGCCATCGCAGATTTTTCATATAATTATATCGGGCGCGAGCTGAAACTGGACGCAATTGCGATCCGTTCGACCCGCCATGACCCGGCCGCATTTGCGTCTGCGGTCAATGCAGTTGCCGGCCTGACAGATCTGCCGTTAATTCTCTGTACATATGATGCGGCGATAATGGCGGCCGGCCTTGCCCATATACGGGAACGCCGTCCTCTCCTGTATGCGGCAACAAAGGACAACTGGAAAGAGATGGCAGAACTTGCCCTGCGCTATAACTGCCCGCTTGTCGTATCAGCCCCCCACGACATCGCCCTTCTGCGATCACTTGTAAAAACGCTTCTTGAGTATGGTGTTACCGATCTCGTGCTTGATCCGGGAACGGCAGTCGAGCCGGGTCTTTCCGGTACTATCCATGCATTCTCACAGATCCGCCGGGCAGTATTCTCCAAGGGGGATGAACTCCTTGGATACCCTCTGCTTGGTACACCGATTACTGCATGGCTTTCCCCGGAAATCTCGCATGAACTGATCCAATGGAAAGAGGCGTGTGCCGCATCAATGCTGCTTTCACGGTACGCAGATCTCCTGATCATACACAGTCTTGAAGGATGGGTCCTCCTGCCGCAGTTGATCTGGCGGTTCAATATCTATACCGATCCAAGAAAACCGGTCTCGGTAGATACCGGGGTAAGGACGTTTGGATCCCCCGGGAAAAATTCACCTGTGCTTATCACGACAAACTATGCGCTTACCTACTTTACGGTCGAGAGCGATATCAAGTCAGCGGGAATTGACTGTTTCCTTATTGTCGTGGACACTGGTGGAAACAGCGTAGAAAGTGCAGTTGCCGGGCGATATCTCAACGCTGAGACCATGGCAACGGCTCTCCGGGATAACAGGATCGTCGATCTTGTCGATCACAAATACCTGATAATCCCGGGCCTTGCAGCCCGCTTAAGCGGCGAGACCGAAGAGGCAAGCGGATGGCATGTGCTGGTTGGCCCGAAAGATTCTTCCGGTATCCCGGCATTTCTTAAATCACGCTGGCCACCGGAAAACCGTTAAATATCACCCGGCCTATTAACCAACTGGAAATAAAACCCGGCAGCACAATAACCGGTCAGACCGGATAATCAAGGGGGAGGAAAAGCCTGTGCAGCAACCTGACACAAAGGAGATAAGGGTCATCTTCCAGCCGATGAACCGTGTGCTTTTTGTGCCTGTGGGGACGCCGCTCTTTACTGCGCTGCGGATGGCCGGGATTGTAATCGAGGGAATCTGCGGGGGCAAAGGTACCTGCGGCAAGTGCCGGGTCATACTGACCTCCGGGACCTGCACAGCGGTGCCTGAGACCGGTACTGTATGCCGTCTCACGCCAAAAGAAAAAAGCGATGGATATTACCTTGCCTGCCAGGTGATACTTTCAACTGACGCGGAATTTACAATCCCGGTGGAGAGCAGGATCGACACGCCCCAGATCCTGATAACACAACCGGTAGTACCTGAGGGAATAGAACCTGCTGTCATGCGTTACCGGGCTGAGACCGCATCAGCAGACGGTCTGCCGTTTGCGTCAAAATCGATACGGTTTGCCGGATATTCCGGCCTGCGGCCCCGCATGACTGATGACCAGTATCATGCGCTGCTTTCTGCGAGGATCCCCCAGGCGGCCATACTTTCCATAGTACGGTCACCTCCTGAAGTGCTTGCACTGACTCCTGCTGAAGGGGGAAACCCGTTATACGGTGTCGCAATTGACCTGGGTACAACAACAGTTGTCGGCTGCCTTGCCCGTCTTGACACCGGAGAAATCCTTGCAACTGGTTCAGCACTGAACCGCCAGATCACGTATGGTGAGGAGCTGCTTACCCGGATCGGGTATGCCCGGTCACCAGCGGGGCTGACAACACTCCAGAAGGCAGCAGCAGCAAGCATTAACGAAGTTATTGAGTACCTGGTCCGGACTACCGGGATCAGCTGTACTGACATCATGGATGTCTGTGTAGCCGGAAATACCGTAATGAACCACCTGCTCTGCGGTATTGATCCCGGTTACCTTGAACTGGCAAATGCCCCGGTTTCACGTGCGCCGATCCAGAAAAATGCCCGTGATATTGGGATTATTGTTCATCCGGCCGCCGGCGTGTACTGCCTCCCGAATGTCAGCAGGTTTGTTGGCGGTGACGCGATTGGCGACCTGATTACAGCCGGCATGCAGTCCTCAGATGAAGTCTCGCTCATGGTCGACCTGGGCACAAACGGTGAAATCGTCCTTGGCACACGGCACTGGACGGCATCGGTATCATGTGCGTCAGGTCCGGCGTTTGAAGGCGCAGGTATCATGGCCGGCATGCGGGCAATGAAAGGCGCGATTGATCACGTGAATGTGGATAAGGAAACGGGACAGATTCACTGGAGTACAATCAATTCTGCCCCTCCAAGGGGAATCTGCGGCTCTGGAATTATAGATCTTGCCGTTGCCATGGTCGACACCGGTGCGCTTGATTTTGCCGGAAAACTTTCCACCCGGCACCCCGCAGTTCGCACCGGGCCGGAAGGACCGGAGTATGTCCTGGTACCGGCATCACAGTCCGGAACCGGGAGGGATATCGTTATCACCCAGAGGGATATCGATTATCTCATGGACTCAAAGGCTGCTGCATGCGGGGCAATTGCAGTATTGCTGGATCGATACAAGTGCAGGACCGGTGCTATACGGCACCTGTACCTTGCCGGTGCTTTTGGCGCTTATACGGATATCAGCAACGCGGTCAGGTTTGGCATACTCCCTGCGTTTGCATCTGCCACTGTCCATTATATCGGGAACGGCTCACTCTCCGGGGCTTATGCAACACTTGTATCGACACGTTACCGGGCGGCCGGGGAGGAAATCGCCCGGCATATGGTCTATATCGACCTCATGACCGATACTGCATTTGCAGAAGAGTATTCGGCCGCGCTCTATATTCCGGGAAAACGGGAACTCTTCGGTCCCGTTTAACCGGGAATATTTCCATTTGCGGAATTTTTTCTTTTCTGCCTGCTGCCCGGAACTAGTCAGTTATTTTCGTATGTTATGAAGAATTCATGCAGGTTCATCCGTATCCCTCATGCGGGATGCTATTGCCTGCACGGAAGGCTCGGTAAACAATTCCTGTTTGACACTCTTTGCTATGCTCATAGCCATAATGATTACAGGCACAACTTCAAGTCTCCCCAGCCACATCAGGAAAATAAAAATCCATTTGATGGCAATGGGGCTTGTTCCTGTAATAAATCCGACAGTGATTCCTGAGTTGGAAAGCGCAGAGATGCACTCAAAGAGCACCTCGTCAAGGCGGAACATTGTGATGTAAAGATGCATGCAGAGGATAGTCGCAATAAAAATCGCAAAAACATACAGGGCAATTACGAGCATGTTCTTTGAAATTTCCATCTCTGACATTTCCCGGGAGAGTGTCCGGCCCTCGAACCGGAACGGAATGATTACCCGGCTGCTTACAAAGAACCGCCGGAACCACCATTTCGCTCCTTCGTATGCAAGCGCTATCCGGTTAACCTTGATTCCTCCGGCAAGGCTCCCCATTGCCCCGCCAATGAATACCAGAAGCGATATTACTGCAAGCGGAATAACCGACCACAGGTGAAGGTCTGCATTCTGGAGTCCGCAGGTGCAAAGCCCTGAAACAGAAATAAAGGCACCCTGGCGGAGCGCAGTAAGCGGGGATAACCCATTGAAGATATACAGTTCGAGCGAGACGATTGCTGATCCAACGAGCGCTATCAGTATAAGAAGCCGGACAGTATTATCGCGGAACATTGCATCCATTCTCCCCCGGTACATCAAAAAATACATCTTGAAGGGTATCGCCCCTGCAAACATTACGGGTATCAGGAGAATTTCAAGCAGGGGATTATTGTAATAGGCAAGTCCTGCAGAATGAAGGGTAAATCCTCCGGTTGCAATGGTGATCATGACAAGGTTTACAGCATCCCAGAGAGGAATACCGGCAATCATGACAAGACCGGTAAAAATACAGGTCAGAAAGATATAGATCTTCCACATTTTCCAACCAGTTGACATGAGGTTGGGCATGAGATCCTCAGGTTTTCCTTCAGACCGGAAAATGGTGAAAAGCGAGACCGGGTTTTTCCTGCGTATCGAGATTCCAAATGCGATGATCCCTATACCACCAATCCACTGCATGAACGACCGCCAGAAAAGGAGTGTTTTTGGTGTCGTGTCAACAGATGCAAGCATGGTAAATCCGGTGCTTGTCCAGCCCGACATCGCCTCAAAGACACTGTCTGTATAAGTCATCCCAAGGCCAAAGACAAAGGGAAGCGCGCCAACAAGTGCGATCAAAAACCATGTGATTGCAATCGCGACAAGGACCATTGAAACCGGAGGCTCGAAATCACGGGTTGGAGCCCTTGTAAGCAACAGGCCTGTCGCCAGAAATACGACAGGAGCGCTTGCCATTGGAAGCAGAAGATACCATTCATGGAAGATCGCAAGCACTACAAGCGGCACCAGCGATATAAATCCAAGGAACCGGCAGATACGCCCCACATCATGCAGTATCATTGCCAGGTGATCGAGCCGCTTCATCTTAATGGAGAAGATGTTTGTCGTTCTGTTATTGTTATGGGTTGTGATGAGCCGGGGGAATTACCTGCATTTTTTGCACACGGCACATATATACAATAATGCCGGCAAACCTTCTGGTAAGATATGCCCCGGATGGATAAGGAACTCTACCCGTTTATCATTGTGATGTTTTTAACGGTAGTTTCCCTTGTCGTTTTCTGGTCGGTCCTCGATATGGTCGTACTTGGTGCGTCACTTGCAGTGGTGCTCTATCCGTTCCACCAAAAACTGTTGAGGTACACCCGGCCCGCCGTTTCTTCTGCGATAATCACAGTCTGCCTTTTTACAGTCATTGCAGGGGTGGCATGGGGTATTATGATGATATTGCAGGCAAATGCCGGTCTTTTAAACCAGATGTTTGCAACAATCGGTTCATGGCTGGTCGATCCTGCCACCCACCCGGAGGCGTTCGGGGTTCCGATCAGTAGCGGGACCCTGTCCGCGTGGCTTGCTGAAGGAAACTCACTCTTTGTCAATTACTGGGCGACGCTGACCGATAACCTGCTGATGATTGTCTTGAAAGGACTCATCTTTTTTATATCGTTCTTCCTCCTGCTCCTGAAAGGAAAGGATCTCAAGGACCGGGTCGACCGGTTCCTGCCGCAGCCGGTAAAAATTTATTACGATCAGCTCATGCCGGTCACGAAGGACACACTCTATGTGATTTATATTGTCCAGATTGCGATTACCGTTCTGACATTTTTTATAGCGATCCCGGTTTTTTACCTGCTCGGGTACGGGAATATTCTCTTTTATTCATTCCTGGCGGCATTCTGTGAACTTATACCAATTCTGGGGTCATCGGTTGCGTTTATCATAATTGGTGCATTTGCTCTCGCGCTTGGAGATATGCGCGGGGTTTTGATCCTGTTTTTCCTTGGATATCTTGTGGTTTCGGCACTTCCAGAGATCTACGTGCGCCCGGTGCTTGTCGGAAGACGGGTGAAAATCCACCCGCTTATAATGTTTGTCGGTATTATCGGGGGCATTCTTACAATGGGAATCGCAGGATTTGTTCTCGGACCGCTTATCATTGTGCTCCTCATGAAAAGCTACCGGATCTGGACTGAAGACCGGAAGGGGCCATCAGGCCTGACAGAACCGTAACTTATTCAAAGGATGCTGCGCAGTAGTGGGAAAACTGTTCCCTGTATGAATGTAATTGCCGGGTATATCTGAAAAAAATGCGTTAATGAAGAGAAAATAATATACCCTATATGTCCCCACGAGTAAATCAGAAATGTTCAGGGATCATTTTGCAATGCCCGGGATCGTCAAATCGATGGGTCTCGTGTTTGGCGATATCGGGACGAGTCCCATCTATACGTTTACCGCCATTTTCCTTTTAATTCCTCCGACAGCGGATAACGTGATGGGCATCCTGTCCCTGATCTTCTGGACGCTTACGATCCTTGTCACCGTGGAGTATACGTTCCTTGCCATGCACCTCGGTAAAAAAGGTGAAGGTGGGACGATTGTGTTAAAGGAGATCCTGCTGCCGATGTTAAAATCCGGTAACCAGATTGCGTTCGTCTCCCTTCTTGCCATTATAGGTATCTCGCTGTTTGTCGGTGACGGAGTTATAACCCCGGCAATCAGTATCCTGTCGGCTGTGGAAGGCGTTCTTTTGATCCCCGGTTTTGAGAATACTGCACAGGTTCTCCTGATGCTCATTGCCGGGGTGATTACAATCTGCCTCTTCGCGTTCCAGGCACGTGGTTCGGAAAAGGTTGCATGGGCATTTGGTCCGGTTATGGCGGTCTGGTTTATAGTCCTTGCAGTATCCGGCCTTGCTGCCCTTCTTCTGGCTCCACAGGTGGTCTTTGCTGTCAATCCGATGTACGCGATCAATTATCTCATGCACAACGGCCTTGCGGGATTTTTGATCCTTTCATCGGTGATTCTGTGCTGTACCGGTGGAGAAGCACTCTATGCGGATATGGGGCATCTGGGCAGGGAACCGATTGTAAAGGCCTGGTACCTTGTATTTGCAGCCCTTGCGATCAACTATTTCGGGCAGGGTGCCTTTTTACTCGCTAATCCTGATGCCCATAATGTGCTCTTTGAGATGTTTTTCTCTGAAGCGCAGTTCCTGTATATTCCCTTCCTTCTCTTAAGCATCGCAGCGACAGTGATTGCATCGCAGTCAATGATCTCCGGGATCTTTTCTATTGTGTATCAGGGTATCACGACCCGTATCCTGCCGCTCCTGCGGATCGATTATACCTCCCCCCACCTCAGGTCCCAGATCTATATCGATATCGTGAACTGGATGCTGCTCCTTGCAGTCCTGCTGGTTATCTTTGTCTTTAAGAATTCCAGCAACCTCACCCATGCATACGGCCTGGCTGTGTGCGGGACGATGATGATTACAAGTATCCTGATCACCTGGATTCTCGTCCTTCGCGGCGATATTTTAAAAAGCCTGGTTGCAGGATTTGTGTTTATCGTTACCGGGGTGTTCCTCCTCTCGAATCTTCATAAGATCCCCTCCGGAGGTTACTGGTCGCTTATAATCGCGGCAATCCCCCTGGCGGTTATCCTCATTTATATAAACGGCCAGCGGCGTCTTGCAAATTCTTTAAAACCGGTGCCGCTTAATGAGTTCCTTCCGAAATTTAATGAAGTTTACAAATCGGTGAATAAGATATCAGGGTCGGCGTTGTACTTTGCCCGTGACTTCCGGCAGATCCCCCAGTATATCCCCCGCACGATGTTTACGAACAATATCGTGTATGAAGAGAATATCATTATTTCAATCATACGGACGGAACAGCCCTTCGGGGTGACCTGGGGCGTAACCCGGGAGCTGACGAACGGTCTGTCGATTTTCGAGATTTATCTGGGATACATGGAAATTGTCGATATTTCAAAGATCCTTGTGGAAGCCGATATTGATGAGAAGACCATCTTTTACGGGATGGAGGATATTGTCACCAACCACGTGGTCTGGAGGATCTTCGGGGCGATTAAACATCTCACGCCTTCTGTCGTGCAGTTCTATCGTTTACCGTCAGATAAGATCCATGGTGTCGTGACAAGGGTGGAGATGTAGTGGCTTTTTAAATCCCATTTGCGGCTTTACGATATACTCATAATTTTAGCCATCCAAATATCACGGGAAGCGAGGGTAGTCAAGCCCGGTCAAAGGCGCCGGATTTAGGGTCCGGTCTCGAAGGAGTTCAAGGGTTCGAATCCCTTCCCTCGCATTTTTCCCGGATCGTTTTTCTGGGATCTTTTTCTTCAATTGATGAGTAATCTCAGATTGCTCTCAATAGTTCTCTGGTGCGTTGGAATGCGCTATATGCATGGTTTAATCCCGGCGAATTTCCGATATGGAACAGAATTTCATTTGTTTTAATGTAAATCAGATGAATTATCGATTAAATTAAATTTTAACGGCCGGGGACCGGTATATGACGGGAAGTGCCTAAAACAGGGGTAGGTGATAGTGCGGATCAGTTACTCCCTGCCCTGTCTGATTACCCTGTTGGGTCGTACGAGATCTGTTGGATGGGTTGAGAGACGGGTATTCTATTGTAGTTCCTGTAAGGATTGTTTATCAACCCGGCAAAGAGAAGGGAGGGGGTACCCCCCCTCCCCTGCCCGTGGCCTAAGAGGGGGTATACCCCCCCCTCAATATTTTTTCAAGAGGGGGTCATCCCCCACCCCTCTGGTTGGTGAAAGAGGGGGGTATCCCCCCATAGGATCAACCATCAGGACCCCGGTTTTATGTGAAACTTCCGTCGGAAAGAGTTTACATCAAACCCTATTTTGAGATGAGGTGCAGGGGGGTACCCCCCTCCCCTGCCCGTGGCCTAAGAGGGGGTATACCCCCCTCAATATTTTTCAAGAGGGGATCACCCCCCACCCCCCTGGTTGGTGAAAGAGGGGTATCCCCCATAGGATCAACCCTCAAGACCTCGGTTTTGCGTGAAACTTCCGTCGGAAAGAGATAACCTCAAACCATATTTGGAGATGAGGTGCAGGGGGTACCCCCCTCCCCTGCCCGTTGCCTAAGTGGGGGTATACCCCCCCTCAATATTTTTTCAAGAGGGGGTCACCCCCCACCCCCTTTGTTGGTGAAGGAGGGGGGTATCCCCCGGTCCGCATTATTGAAACTGGGGAACAATCATAAAAATATGTAAAAAGTTGTCTTAAATCTGATATGCTTCTAATAATATACACATAAAAACAAAAATGCCGTGCGCATTTTCAAGTCCGGATGTGAAAAATACGAATGACAGATCCGTAATGTTACAATTTCGGATGAATAATGTGATTTTTTTATTTACGATAAGTACTGCCATTCATGAAACTGATACCAATCAGTGAATCAGGCACCCCCTGAAAATTATACGCCCCCCCCAGTCCTTGCATGTTTAGTAAGGCCTGATAATTGACATTATCATAACAATTAAGTGACTATGTTACATCTATCCAAGAGCGGGATTATAGAAGATAACCGTTCGCTAAAAAATTATGATCTGAACAAAAGTCGTACTGTAGATGAAGATTTCAATAAAAAAATTAGAGAGTTGTGTCAATGATCACTTGGTTGGATCCATCGTTGAATCTTCCAACACCTACAATATGATTCTTTCCTGAATTTCCTGCTGCAAGATACATGGATGAACCTACCGGTAATGGACTATTAAGTGTGTTGGAAACTACCTCTTCACCGTCCAGTTTGATTACACCGGCGGATATACTTGGTGTTACATTTGCTCCATCTACGGTAAATGAAACGCCTATGAGTGACCCTGCATCCTGTCCTCCCTGATATGTAACAACAACATGTGTTCCGTTGACACGCGACTCGGTAGCTGCAACCGTATGTGTCTTCTGGATGTTTCCGGCCATGCCGAACACGAATGCAGCGATAACCGCTGCGAGGATCACGGTGATGGCGACCATCAGGATGACGCCGATAACCGGTGATACTGCCTCTTCATTCTTTTTTGTAAAGGACATATCTTTTCACTCCTGTTCACATGCCGGTTTCCTGGCATGACACTGTATAAAGATGTTATTTACGCGGTTTTGTATTTAAATATTGTTATTTGCATTTCATTGCGTTATTGTGAAAAGTTATAGAAATTCCGCATGATTTGTCGTTGTATCCAGAACCCGATGCTGGTGATACTATGGCATGTGGGGTTTTTACCAATCCTGATGATATGTGCCGGATGACAGGTCAATACGATAATTCAAACTGTAATAATTGATACATCCAAAAAAAGGGGGAACATAATGGAAAAGCAACCTCTCTACCATCAATGAATAAAGGGTAGGGTGGATTAATTGACGAGCCATTCATATCCTAAAAATGAAAAAGGAACTCCGGAATCTGCCGGACCTGTCAGTCGATCTTCCGGGCCGGGTCCATCTGGATCTCATGCGGGAGCCGGGCCAGCGCAACAGCGCCAAGCGCCCCGATAACTCCGTTTCCTCCATACAGGACTACACCAAAGCGCCTTGCGGTTTCTTCTGCATCAGGACGGTCAACCACTTTTGATCTCACCCGGCAACCGTATTCCCTTAAACCCGCCGGGATTGTCATTCCTTTCCGGAATGCAAGACCCCATTCCGGGGAAAGTGATTCGTTTTCGACAAATTCACGGCTTATAGTTATCACCCGCTCAATCCGGTTCGGAGAGACTGCAACTTCGATATAACTTGCTGAGTTCCCGGCAGTCTTGTTATTGAGGGTTTCGTTGAGCATAACAATCCGGTGACTGACCGGAATTACTACCTTGTCTGCCGATAGTCGTGTCAACAACGCAAGGGCAAGTGCAAAGGTTGCCCCCCCGGCCTTTGAATCGGTATCGTCAATACCGATGGTGAGCGAAGTATATGCATTTGTCCAGACGTTTCCCTCAACAATTCCATCTTTCTGGACCAGTTCGACACGGGAAACTCCCTCCGCATGCGAGATCATATCCGTAAGCGAGAATGCTGGTCCGCCAATACAGCGGATACGCTGGACAATATAATCTCCAGATAAACTGACGCCGCAAATCCCAACAGCTGAATCCGGTGGAAGGCCAATAGAAATTGAGGTGTCTCCGATTCGGGCGCACTCGCGGAGCAGCGTCCCGTCGCGTTTTACGTCAGTAAGCACCCCCCCCGCCCGGGCGTGATGGAAGGCACAGAACGCAGCACAGGCGCTGCTCATACATTCATGGAATATCTCCACGTGTTCGCCATCTGTTGTTGTAAAAATCCTGCGGCAGGTACTTTTTGGAATTACCGTAATCGCAGCGTACCGGGCGGGAGACCTCCCGGATTTCTCTTTTTTTAAAAGAACACAGCCTTCCCTGACAAAGCGCAAAATCCAGTCCTGTGCCGTGCTCCGGGGGATACCCGCTGTTTTCTGGATATCCGTGACCGTAAAAAAACCGGCATCCTGCGTAATCTGACGCATCAGGCGCAGGTATTCCCGCCGGTGTTCAAGCACGCCCGCCATAATGATCGCGGATATACAGTATATCGCCAATAATGGCACTTGCCGTCTCTATCGATCCCGCACCCCTTCCGGTAAGCGTGATTTCCTTTGCCATATCGGTTTCAAGAGTCAGGGCGTTTAATGTACCTTCGACAACGAGCGGGTGGTTTTTCTTCATGAGTCGGGGAGAAACCCTCATGATCTTTTTTCCGGGAATTGCTTCGGCAATCAGCCGGATGGTACAGTCTCCTTCTTCAGCGAGGCGAAGTGCATCCGGAGTGAGCAAATCGATCCCCGTCATGTCGACATCGGCGAGTTTTGTGCCGTTACCCCAGATTGTATTTGCAAGAATCACCAGTTTTATCGCCGCATCGATCCCCTTGACATCGTATGTAGGATCAGCCTCTGCATACCCCATCTCACGCGCTTCTGTCAGTGCCTGTTCATAGGTAAGTCCTTCAGCAGCCATCCGGGTGAGAATATAGTTGCAGGTACCGTTAAGGACGCCATAAATTGCAATAATCTCATTCCCGTTAAGGCCGTCTTCAAGTGTATGCATGATGGGAATTGCGCCGCCAACCGTAGCCTCATACCTGAGCGCCACGCCGTTCTTCTTTGCAAGCGCTGATAGTTCTTTATATGCAAGAGCAATCGGCCCTTTGTTAGATGTAACAATGTGTTTCTTTTTTGCAAGTGCTGCCCGGATATATCCTAGTGCAGGTTCACCGGTAAGAGCGTTTGTCGGCGTTACTTCGATAAGGACATCATAATCCGCATTTTTTATGACGTCTGTCGCAGAGATTGTCTTATCTCCACATACACCGGTTATACGTTTTTGTTCGAGAACCGTAGTAATGTCAATGCCCTCATTACAGATGCATCCGCTCTTTGAATCCGCAAGGCCCGTGATTATAATGCCGGGATTCTTTTTTGCTATAGTCTCCGCGACGCCACGTCCCACCGATCCAAGACCGATCAGTGCCGCCTTCATGCATATTCCTCCAGTGGTTCAATCAGCAACAGGGATTTCTGCTTCGCAACCCGGCGCAGGACTGCAAGTGCAGAGTCCATATCTGTCCGGTTTGTCGCTTTAATCGTGACACGTGAGGTCGACCGTTCATTTATTGCCGGCATGCTCATTGAGATTTCGCAGACTTCGGCATATCCGGTTGAATCAATCTGGTTAACGGTATCTGACAGGTCTGTATGCATGAGGTGGCCGATCAAAATTACCGTACGTTTATAAAGCAGGCGCTCCTTTCCGATCCGCTGAATGTGAACCCCCTGTTCTTTTAAAAGAGCAACAAGTTTATCGAGGCGCCCTTCCGGGAGAGTGAGCACAATCTGAACGTTCAGGGTTCGGTGGCTGGACTCCGGTTCGCGGTGGTGGAGAACCGCGATAATGTTTCCCCCGACATCAGAAATTGGTTTGAGGGCTGCGACGAGTTGTCCGGGAGAATCCTTCATCTCAAGTTTCATGGAGACCTGCACATGTACCACCTTTCAACATGAATAGCGTCTCATATCAAGAAAAGCTTGTTCTTTTCTTTTGTGTGGGACCAAAGAATCAAAGTCTCCTGAGTTTATCATCCACTTTTTCAAAGAAATTCCTGTGTGCATTGATAAACAGCGCCGGCTGTTCAGCCTTCTGTACTACAAGGGATGCTGAGTTTCCCAGTTCTACGGTTTTTTGTCCGTCGATTACAAGTTTTGCCGGTTTTGAACTTTCCAGTCGGATCTCAAGCCGACGGTTGCTGCTGATTAGGTGAGGGCGGGATGAGAGCATATAAGGGGCGAGCGGGACGACAAGAAAACCCTGTATCCGTGGATCAACTATCGGGCCGCCGGCACTCATTGCGTAAGCGGTTGATCCGGTTGGGGTGCTGACGAGCAGGCCATCGGATCGGAACTGCTCTGAGATCCGGCCATCAATGACAATTGAGAAACGCAGCATTTTTGCCGGTCGGGTAGTAACAATAAGTCCCTCGTTTAGTGCGTCACCCAGAGGAATATTATCCCGGAGGAGTGAAAGCCTCATCCGTTCCTCTACAGAAAATCCCCGTGACAGGGTCTTAATAAAATCGCCGGCTTCCTCCGGTTCGAGATCCGCAAGGAAACCTACCTCACCATGGTTTATGCCGATGATGGGGATCTGGTGTTGCAGTCCCTGGACGGTACGCAGGATTGTGCCGTCACCCCCGATAACTACGGCCATATCCGCGTCAGCCTGCCTGCATGGGACACCGGTTTCTCCAAGAAAGGACGCGGTGTCTTTTTCAAGGATTACTTTAATTCCCTCATTTTCCAGCGTATTTTTCATCTGTTGTGCACAGGAAATTGCCCCGGGCAGGTCAATGCGGGAAACAAGCAGGCATTTCATAATAATCACCTCAGATATTCGATTACCTTGTGATGCAGTATGCCATTTGTGGCAACAATACACCTTCCAACAGTAACTTCTTCAGGAAAATCAAGCGGTTCGCCATTTATGTCTGTAACTTTTCCTCCGGCTTCAGTGCAGATAAGCATACCGGCTGCCGCATCAGTTACCCGGAGAGTACCCCGGAGATCAACAAAACCATCAATTCTTCCAGCGCCGATATAGCAAAGCTCAAGTGCGGATGCGCCAAGGAGACGCCATCTTCGGATCTTGTGGCCAAGCTGCATCATTCGCGTTGGATCAAATTTCCTGCCATAGACACTCATGGCAGAAAGATCAAGCCTTGAGGTGGATGAAACGTGGATTGGTTTTTTATTGCAGTGCGCAAATTTGCCACGTTTTGCGGTGAAGGTCTCTGTTGTTGCAAGGTCCTGTACAAATGCCTGCTGTACTACGCCGTCTTTTGCCCATGCAAGAGATAGCGCATAAAAGGGTATACCTGCGACTGCGTTGTACGTGCCGTCAATTGGATCAAGAAATATCGTTCCGTTTCCACCATCAACGGGCACTTTCCCGGCTTCTTCGCTGATTATGAGTGAGCACAGGTCATGTTCCTGTACATACCTGATTACGCAGTCTTCTGCTACCTGATCAATCTTTTCAGTGGGGGTATGGTCTGCACCCATCCTGATAACCTGCCCGCCCTCGGGTGATCCAATAAACGGGCTGATATTTTCCCGGACAAGAACAGCAATTTCCTTGCAGGCACGGAGAAAGTCCATAATAACAAAAACCTCTAAATGTGGTCAGCGTTGTATTTATGTAAGGCAATAAAGATAAATTACTTCTGCGTTTAAGATATGGATACGTTTTAGGTTGTGAATTATCATGAAGGAACAGACTGAAATCGGAAAGATAAAAGAAGGACGTTATATTGTTGTGGATGACGAACCCTGCAAAGTTGTCGGTCTTGCCACGTCAAAACCAGGAAAACACGGCGCAGCAAAGGCTCGGATTGACGCGGTTGGTATCTTTGATGGTGTCAAGCGTTCGATTGTCTCTCCGGTATCTGCAAAGACATATGTGCCCGTAGTCGAACGCAAGAGCGGACAGGTCATCTCCATTGCCGGTGACATGGCGCAGCTCATGGACATGAAGGATTATTCCAACTTCGAAATTGCAATTCCTGAAGACAAAAAGGGCACCCTTGAAGTTGGAAAAGAGATCATGTATATCGAGTCCATGGGTAAAAGAAAACTCGACTGATTATTCCGGGTTATCATAAAAAATACTTTTTCGGGAAAAAGCGTTGCTGGATTTTTTTGGAATTTTTACGTTTTAAAAAATACACCTTTTCAGAATACTTTCTCTACCTGAGCGCCAGTCCACCATGGTTGTGTCCGGGGGGACGTTAGTCCAAAAACAGTGCATTATAAAAAGTGATGAATGATTTCACCAGCGCAAGATTTTTTGGTTGAACCAGGGCATGTGGATCCGGCTCCTAAAATTCTTAAGGTGGGTTTCGGTATGATTAATGAGCAATGATTTCACACAGGACCCGGATTTTTTTGTTTTTGTTTTAATCGGGCTTTATTACCTCCTCTGCCAGTTTCCTGCAATCAGGACGCTTTGTCAAAGACTAGTCTTTCGGAAAGTATCGTTCCTGCATATAAACCCGGTTTTGCACAATGGCTCCATTTTGGCAATCCGGGGCAGATTCTGGCGATTTTCCCATGCGTTTTTTGATTACCCGAAAAACTGCGGAATTCGCACAGAAACCTGCGGAAATGAAATAAAATCGCACGATTTTGGCGTATTTAGTTAAATTTTACCTTGAATAGGCAAAACTGCGCTAATAGGACCATTTTAATTTTCGGATCGCGTTCCTGCCTGAAATTTGGGGTGGTGGCAAAAGATTTCCCAAAATGCGTGTTCGATGATTTTGATGATTTCCTATGTGAAAATCATGTGGATATTTTAAGGAATGGATAATGGAGTCCCCTTTATCTTTTCCCGTTTTTTATGGTTCCATAATGTACCAGATCAGTTTATGTAAGTTTCAACATGGCGGATATAATGAATAATGATTATGTAAGATCCACCAAAAAAGATCAATACTTTCCTAAATACTTCGTTGGAATGAGGATCTCGATCGTATATGAGTTAAGATATTGAGAATTTATGATAAAATAATACCCCCTCTGGCCTTCATAGAATTTTTCCGTCCACGGACGCGGGTCAGTTTCGCTTAATGTTGGAGTTGCCACAGTCTCCGCGTATTTGGGTGTTCGGGTAAATTCAGGCGTTTCCCTGGTAACACCGGCCCAGAGATCGGGGTCAATCCCTCCGGGTGGCGTAAGGGTTCTCACAATCCGGTTGGGATCTGTTGCATCCATAACCTGGATGGAAAATTTTGGAGTTACGCTGGCGTATGATCCCTGTATCCCGCTATGGGAAATTCCCTGGCCAAGGGTTGGGGTTATTTCGGTAGACTGGACAGAAGGTCCTGACATAGGTCCAATCATTGGATCTACCGTATAGGATATCTCCCAGTAGGGAAACGGGATATTGATGGTTTGGGTTGTTCCACTGTATTTTCCGGAAATTGTTGCATATATAGTCCTGCCGGTATCTTCAACGGACGCATTGATTCTTCTTGATTGCAGGGTCGTCTGGTTGGTAGAAATGCGATAGGTTTCGGGATTGACAAAACCGACCGTCTGGACTTTTTGGTTCCATGTCGGAACCGGTGTAGACGGGGTTGTTGTGATTGTTGTTGTAAAATTTGTATATATTACAAGAGGAGTTGCTGTTATGGTGGGTGTCGGCGTCGCAAAGGAAATACCGGTATTTACCGGTTGGCCCGTGACTAATGGTTTGATGACGAACGCAATAATAAGAATGAAGCAGAATGCTGCGACAATATAGGTCAGATCTTTTTTATCCATGCCAGTCTTAAATTTTATTTAGGTAGTACATCAATAAAAAATAGTAACTTTGGGAAGCAGCTTTCAGGTCCGATTATTTGTTCAAGTTCTCCGGTTTGGCAACTATTATTTTTCAGTTATCTTGTCAAATTAGCACGAAATTTTAAAAAATTGGTTCTGTGCATTTCAATTTATAACAGAACTTATTTATACGAACAATACCTTTTAACACTGTAGAGATACTGGTATCGACTAGTGTCTACTAATTCATGATGGTGAATACCATGAATTCCTGTAAACAGAACGATGAAGGGTTCACCGGCCTTGAGGCAGCGATTGTGCTTATCGCATTCGTTGTCGTAGCGGCGGTGTTCTCATACGTGGTACTGGGTGCCGGGTTCTTCACGACCCAGAAGGCACAGGAGACCGTGCACACCAGTGTACAGCAGACTACATCGGCCGTTGAACTATCTGGCCCGGTGAGTATAGAATCAAGTGATGATGGTACTAGTGTGGCCAATATTACCTTTTACCTCCAGCTTGCCGCAGGTGGTAACGGGGTGGACATGAGTAAAGTAACCTATACACTTGCAACAGGACAGAATATATCCAGTTATACAAATCAGACTGTCCATTACTTATGGGTCAAGCAAAACGAGCCAATTGATGGAGGACAGCTGGAACACACCGGATTATTGAACAGTCGAGAGATGGTTCTTGTAAGAATTGTGCCAGATTTTAATTTCGGTGTCAATACCCGGTTTATTGTAGAAGTGAAGCCCCCGATTGGCGCAGCGCTGCCCCTTTCAAGGACGGTGCCCGCAGGGATGACCGCAAACAAATGGTATGAGGTATATTAAGGAGGGTGAAAAAGATGAAACATTCATATTCTGAAAATGCATTCACCGGTCTTGAAGCCGCCATTGTGCTTATTGCATTCGTTGTCGTAGCGGCAGTGTTCTCATACGTGGTGCTTGGTGCGGGGTTCTTCACAACGCAGACTGCCCAGGCAACTGTCCATACCAGTGTGGCGCAGGCAAGCTCGAGCATTGAAAATGTCGGGAATGTATATGGTATTGCTGATGCAGGTGCTGATCACCTGAAATATGTTAACTTAACCGTTGCACTTACTGCCGGTGGCACAGCCGTTGATTTGTCACAGATGGTGATATCCTATAATGATAATAACGGTGGCCACAACACAAATCTTACATATGAAGGCATAGCATCAGATGGTGGAGCCTGCACTAAATCCATGGCTGGTGGTGCAGATACCAATCAGCAATGGTGCATAGCTGAAAAAATCAATAACCAGACCTCGGGTCCCCTGCTGGAACCCAATGCCCAGATGATTCTTTCAGTGGGACTGCCAACGACTGCACAAAAGAATGTAAAGATCTCTATCAATTTCCAGCCTGCAGTTGGATCAGTACTTCCCATCACAAGAACAATTCCGGGTGGAATTAATCCAGTTCAGGCATTATACTAATTCCCTTTTTTTATTGACCGGTCTAGTTTTTTCAGATAGACTGCTAATTTCAATGTGCTTCTCTGAATAGAGTAAATCTGGTAGAATTTACTTAATAGTGGTCTTTTCAGGGAATTGGGATAACTCTGTTAATCTTTTCAAAATCGTATTTTAATCCGGGTAAAGTGCTTTTTTAGCCCCAACGTTTTCAAATAAAGTCTGCCGATAATATCCTGTCAATTGTTTTAACGCTCATGGATGCTTTGGCAATACCTTCGCCTCTTTGACAGTGGCGGCCCTATATATAGTGATAACCCCTCCAAATTTTAGTTGCAATTCAAGGCAGAAATATGTCATATTTTTGATTATCCTCATAAAATATGGTTCCGTTTCTAAAAGTACATCACAAAATTTGATAAAAATGGAAAATGGTAAATATAAGGCAATGGAATCGTTTTACTCTAAAGAGAATGCACATTTTTAAAAGAGATAGAATTTTACAGGGTTTTTAAATCGCAATGGTGAAAGTATACTTCTCTGGCCTGACTAACCAAAACGGATAATTTCCTAAGCGATAAAACAGTGAAGAGATGTTCAGATTAACAAAAAAATCGGCCCCGTAATTGAATTTACTCTGATTATTTCGATTTTTGTAAAAAATACCTTCTTTCCGACTGTACTTTTACTCACGCTCACATAATCTCATGCCTTTCGTTCAAAGAAGCAATTACAGAGCCCCGCTGAATGCTAGTTTTTGGAAGGGGATATATAGTGATAGATCCTCATGACAGTTTCATAATGCAAAAATGGTTATTGGCGGCAAAAATTGTCGTTACCTTTTTGATTGCAGGTTTGGTAACACATAATTTTTGAAAATAATCCCGTAGAAACAAAAAAAATTTAGGGGCTGGATTGATACTTCTCCTAAATTATTTGGAATCAATGCCAATACATCACCCATATTTTTATATAAAGATTCATCGTTTTTAAATATTATATAATTATAAGTATGATTAATCTATCGGGGCTGAATTTGATG
>DAOQAA010000028.1:0-27357 GCA_035353675.1 Methanoregula sp.
GAAAAATAATTCAGATGTTAGAGAAATTTAGGTGCTAAACTGGTAGTTTACCCTAAAAAAATTAATGACCCCCCTGCCCCCCCTTTAACTTTAGCAGAGAAATGTTGGAGACCCCCTCCACTCTTTACAAAATGAGGGGGTCACCCTCAAAATTCCAGTCCCAAAACCGGTTCGTCGCATGGAACTACCGTCCTGAATATTGTGCCACGCCCGCCGCATCGCTCATAAGGAGGGAGTCTCCTTTCATGCCATCAGGAGGAGTTGACCATGAGTGCGAGGCGGATCAAGGGAGCCCCCATACCCCCACCACTTTTTCTAAAGCAAAGCATGGCACCCTTCCAGCATCAAGTACCGGATTGGGGTGGCCTGATATGAAAGTCCCCGGGTTTGTCTGAAAACTGACAGCATGTGGCGGTGTCAGATAATGCAAAAGCAGGATCTAAAAAGAGCGGGATTTTTTTATTATTATCCAACGGGAATAAGCAGGTAAAAACAAACCTTACAGTTTTTCTGCCATCTTAATCTCGGTTAATGTCTTTTCACGGATATGAACGGATACTCCAATCATTTCGTTCCGGTCATCTTTTACCGGTCGTGCTGTAAGTGACACATACCGTTTTTTGTTTGCGTGGGACACAAGCACCGTATTAAAATCAAGGTTTATTGCAATCCGGTCCCGGATTACATCAAGTGCAGGGTCGCTCATCCGTTCCCCGGTCTGCTTGTTTACAAGAATCAGCACCTGTTTAAGCGGTTTTACCAGTGCATTCTTTTCCTCGATGTCAAGGAGCCTGCAGGTATAGGGATTTAAGAAAATAATACGGCCACGGGTGTCCGTTATGATGACGGATTCAAGCGCTGCCATGATCTTTGGCACGTCCCACAGTGCAGCCTTGTCGAAATACCGTTTGCGCATACTGTGATTATACAGGGCAATTTCGATATTGGATATCACCTCTTTTGCATTGAATGGTTTGAGAATGAAACCGTACGGTTCTGCAACTTTTGCGCGGTTCAGGATGGCATCGTCGCATTGTCCGGTTAAAAAAATCACCGGGATCCGGAAAATGGAATTGATATAGCGTGCCGCAGTGATACCATCAATCGTACCTGCCAGATTGATATCCATAAGCACAAGATCCGGCATGCATTCAGCAGCCTTCATGATTGCGTCTTCACCGGTTGCAGTTTTACCGGAAACTGCATATCCACCTTTTTCAAGGATTACACTAATGAGATTGGAAATAATATCGTCGTCTTCTACAATCAGGACCTGTGTAATATTAGGCATAAAAATTCACGACTATAAAGAGGTGGTTTGTTTATTGACTATAGGGAATCAGATTATTTAAATATAGATTTTTTCACTGCTGATATTCCGGAACCCTGAAATATCGGACTGTGCGGGAGATATTTTTCCGGGAATAATACATGACAGAGAATCATCAAAATACAAAAACCAGGCTGGCAAAAAAAGATTTACAGGGAAAATAATCAGGCACCGTCCCAAAAAAAGTTTATTCGGATTTATTTGTGATAGTAAAAACGCAGTACTCGTCTCCTTTTGAACGGCATTTAACCTCGCGGCCCTGTACCTTATAGCCATAAGCACCTTCGATGATACCGGCAAGAAGCCCCGCAGTGCAGTAACAGACATGCTTCCCGGCATTCCCGAACGCTTCGGATTCTGCCGTGTGCCCGAGCGTGATGGTTTTTTCCTTTTTCTCTTCGTTCCACTCGCTTTTCACAAGGCCAAACCAGCCCATCTGGGAGTAGAACGTCAGTGCCATATCAGAGAGCGTTTCCGGCCGGGTAATACCCATTTTCTTATAGTGTTCAACGTTTTCCCTGCCCAAATCCATGTAGGCACGGTAGTTTACCCCACCGGCCGGCATCTCCCCCATTGTCTTTTTAAGAGAGTTTGCCATGGAGGTGAAGACAAACCGGGGCATGATAACCACAGGATCATCGATAAGCCTGATCGTCCCTTCCACGGGCTTATGATCGATAAACTCGGTGATGGCAGAATCACCCCTGACTACAGCCTGTGCCTTGAACTTCCAGCTGGGATCGACCTGATCGATAACAAATTCACAACAGTCGTCACCGTTTGCGACGCATTTTCGTTCAAGACAGTACCAGTTTTTACCGGTAACTGCCATCATCACCCCTTCAATCCATCCCATATGGACCCCACAGACGGGCATCTTCCAGTCCTTTAAAATCTCTGCTTCAAACGTGTGTTTTGTACGGAGGACAATCCGCTTCTCGCCCTGTTCCACAATTTCAAACGGAGCGCCCCAGCCCTGCTGGTGCTGAAGCCTGAAAACCAGCATTAGAAAGTCTGCCGGATTTAAGTCCATGCCATATTTTTTTAAAAGATTATAGAGGCCGATTGAACCTGCCCCGACGGAGCGGAACAGCTTGCGCACCGCTTTTACCGCCAGTTTCCGGTTTAAATGGGCTTCATACATCTCGTAGATTGCTTTTATCAGGTAATTGGGGTTGCTTGCAGTTTTTACTCCAAAAACCGAGTAGGTACCTGCAAGCGGGTCAAGTTCGATATAAGATGAGATATCCTTCTCACCCCGCATGAATGCCTCGAAATCTTCTCGTCCAATCTTCATATGCGATAAGTCGGTCAGTAGATATTAAAGGATTTTGTATTGTTTCTGGGGCAATCACCGACGTCAGATTATGTAAAAACAAGAAGGTATTCCGGAAATTTTTTCCAGTATATTAAAGATCAAGAATATGGGATTGATGGGATTCATCAAAGGGGATCTCGAAACGCCTAACGGACAGTGTTCTGTCCTGTACGATGCAGGTATAGGTACCATGCATCACGCGGAAACTGACCTCCCCGTTCCCGGTGGTTATATCACTCCCAACTATTTTTCCATCTTTTCGAAGAGAGACGCGTACTCCGTTAAGGGGGATTTTATCACGCCGCACTATCAGGGAAACGATACCGACACCCTGGCTTTTTACACCTATCTCCGGAACCGTACTGGATACACTTTTCCGGATACGCCCTTTTTCAAAGATCCGGCATCCCATTACAAGGGCATCGATTATATCCGGTTTTGTCTCGCATATGACATAGTCCCCGTCGGTCTGCATACGGACGACTGCATCGTCACCAAAAAGCGCTCCCCCGGCATCTATGTAGATCGCTCCCTCAGGTTCGCCGTTCTGGATTGCAAGGTAGTACTCCCGGTTACCGTCCTTTAAAACTGCAATCGCGTTTATTTGCCGGGATGCTGCAAACATAAGCATTTCAGGAAACGACAGGGTGCCCAGGCAATCTGCTCCTTTGAGGATCCTGTCAAGCATTTCCTGGAGTTCCATAAACATATCTCCTGAAGTCTGAATTTCTGAGGGATTGTTTTATCCCGTCAACCCATATTTCCCGTGATTTCAATCATTATTCGCAACATGGGTATTATACATATGCAAAGTTTCCCGGATGAGATATTGGATCTTTGGTATATTTACCCCATTTAGCCAAAAAACGTCCCTGCCCTGCAATTCTGTCATAAAGGCGCTGGAATCGCCATACATAAGTTGTAGGAAATATAACGGTATTCCGGTTTATGATATTTTACCCGATGGTAATATCGGCGGTTGCAGTTCTTGTCACCCTGGTTTATGCGTCATGGCTTGACATCAGGGATCGCCGGGTCACGTTTGTCACGTGGCTCCCCATGTTGTGCGTGGGCCTTGTCTGCGTTGGCGTCCTTATCTGGCAGATGACGGGAAATACCGGGCTGTTTGTCGGGTTCCTCGCTGTGGTCGCTGCATTCCTGTATGACGACTACCTCGGTAACCGGGGGAGAACTGACTCTCCCTGCCTTGCTGGATATTACTCGGAGCGGATGCTTGTCCCGTACCTTGCGGTAGTACTCATCCTCCCGGCAGTATCGTGGTTTGTGCTGGTAAAGACGTTTAATGTTCAGCTGGTCCCCTGGTTTGCGATGTATGCAGGAGTGTTTCTCTTCATCACGTACCTTGCCAACCGTGACTTTACGGCATCGACAGGAAAAAAGAAAAAAATACAGGCACTATCCGGCCGGGAAGAGATGCTGCTCCGTTGGTATTTTGTCCTCGTCATAATTATCTTTGCCATTACTTCCGTTATCCTGCTCTTTGACGGGAACTGGGGATCGCCTGCCCTGCTCCTCCTTCTCCCGGTGGTGTTCGGCGGGCTTTTCTATACTTTTGCCACGATGAACCTCTTTGGCGGTGCCGATGCATGGGCCCTTATCTTCATTGCCTTCTGCATCCCGGTATTCCCCATAGACCCGCTGCTTGGCACTCCGCCGCTTGGATTCCTCGCATTTTCCGTTCTGATCAATGCGCTGGTCTTAAACCTTGCAGCACCGGTTGTAATCTTCATTATCAATATCGCACGCGGGAACCATGCCCCATTACAATACATGTTTTTCGGCTTCCCGGTGAAAGGGGACAGGATTCAGGAGTCATGGGGTTTTGTCATGGAGGACTTTACGGAGAGCAAGGGTGTGGTGAACCGGCGGTTCATCGGCTTTTTTGATTCTCTGCGACGGATGTATAATCATTCCGGCCGTGTATACACCAAAGATCTCCGTGATCACCCTGAAAAATATACAAAGGAACTCGAAATGTACAAAAAAGCAGGCACTGTATGGATTTCATACGCAGTTCCCTTTATCGTCCCCATCACAGCGGGCCTTATCACGGCAGTTACCTGCGGGGATTTCCTGCTTGCAGTTATGAGAATTCTCACAGGAGGAATGTAACATGCTTTCACTGAAATTTTCCGACAATGGACTTATCCCGGTAGTAGTACAGGACTCTAAAACCCGGGATGTCCTCATGATGGCATATGCAAACGACGAAGCAGTACACCTGACAGAAACAACAGGCTTTGCCCATTACTACAGCAGGAGCCGGAAAAAACTCTGGAAGAAAGGTGAGGAGAGCGGGCATTTCCAGAAGGTTGTCAAGATCCTTGTGGACTGTGACGAAGACTGCCTTATCTATGAAGTCGAGCAGACCGGTGCTGCCTGCCACACCGGGTACCGCAGCTGCTTTTTCAGGACCATTGACGGGGAAATTACCGGAGAGAAGGTATTTGATCCGGAAAAAGTCTATGGGAAAACAGGACACTGAATAATTATCAGGATTTCCCCATAGAATTCCGCCCTAAAGCAGGATACTTTCAGGACAACACACATGAACGAGACTCAAAATAATATTGAGGCTGCAAACCGGTTAAAAGAGCAGACCGCCCACCTGTCGGTCATCTCAAACGCCGGTCTTGTGGTCATGAAATTTGTCGTGGGTTTTGCCATAGGGTCTGTCAGTATTATTTCCGAGGCTATCCACTCATCCATGGACCTGCTCGCATCAGTCATTGCTTTTTTCTCGGTGAAAAAATCCGCAGAGCCTCCTGACGCCGCTCACTCGTTTGGGCACGGCAAATTTGAAGACATCTCCGGCCTTGTCGAAGCACTGCTCATCTTTGTCGCTGCAATCGTGATTATTGTTGAAGCGGGACTCAAACTTATCCGGGGTGGCGAGCAGGAATTCTCCTCCACGCTCCTGTATGCCGGTATTGCAGTGATGGGCATCTCGGTGCTTGCCAACTGGTATGTATCCACGCGGCTTATGAAAGTGGCAAAAGAGACCGAGTCCATCGCACTTGAAAGCGATGCATGGCACCTGCGGACTGACATTTATACGTCGCTTGGGGTCTTTATCGGGCTTATCCTCATCCACTTCACCGGCCTTACGATTCTTGACCCGATCATCGCCATTGCAGTGGGTCTTGTGATCCTCAACGCTGCTGTCGACCTCCTCAAACGCTCGTTTGCCGATCTCATCGACCATTCCATTCCCAAACTTGACGAAGACCGGATCAAGACGATCATCTGCGAGCATGCAAGCGAATACGCCGGCTTCCATGGCCTCCGGACACGCCGGTCAGGACCGGAGATCTTTATCGAGTTCCACCTTGTCGTGCCCGGTGAGGTCTCCGTTACCCAGTCGCACGATCTCGCCGACCATCTCGAATCTGACCTCCTTGTTGAGTACCCACGGGCAAATGTCACCATCCATATCGAACCCTGTAACAAAGGAGGAAATGGGTGCAACCGGTGCGGGTCATTCTGCACGTTTTTTGAGAAACAGAAGGCACAAAAAAAGTAGCCGGGTTATCTTTTTT
Organism: Methanoregula sp.; assembly: GCA_035353675.1. Taxonomy (GTDB): domain Archaea; phylum Halobacteriota; class Methanomicrobia; order Methanomicrobiales; family Methanospirillaceae; genus Methanoregula. Next base: position 6,209 of record DAOQAA010000028.1, read on the forward strand.
TTGACTGTCTGGAACCTTCGGATAAAAATCAGGTATATTCAGATGACCCGTACACTATTTTTTACCGGTCCGCCGGTGCAGTGACTTATCTTCCTCGACAATATAGTTGATCACATTTTCTGATATGTCCGCGGAATATTCCCCGGCCCGGCGGATACTCTCGGAAATATAACTGATGGAGATGGCAGCCATTGTCTCCTGCCTGAAGGCCAGGTTGCTGATATCGCTACAGGTTTTTTCCAGGACAGTGACCGATTCGATGGTTTTATGGGCTTCTTTTATATCGGCGTTGAAAAACGCGATAATACTCTTGTCAAAGATTTCCATCGAGAGTACACTTGCTTTCTTTAACGATACTATGATCTTCTTGTCGAGGTCGGCATCAATGATCGGCTGGGCATTCTCGGCAATCCGCACGGCGTGGTCGCCGATTCTCTCGATAATCCGGCCGATCAGGTGATAATACATCGCCATACCGGCCGAGACCTCCATCTTCCGGGACAGGGAAGGGTTCTGCATAATCATGTTGGTCTGGCGTGCGATCAGCCAGTTGAGCCGGTCCGAGTCCATATCACGGTTGATCACGTCAGTGGCAAGGGCGGGGTTATGCGTTTCGAGCGCAGAAATGGCATCCTCATGCATGTTTTTGACGATAACAAACATGCGTTTGATGGTGTTGTCAAACGGCATTTCCGCCGGGTTGAGCAGATCCTTTATCAAAATGAGGGTATCAGTTTCCTCAACAACTTCCTGCCCGATGGTCATCTGGGTGAAATCCCTGACAACACTCCTGACAAACGGCGGGAACCGTTGTTTTGAACTAATCCGTATAGTGGTAAACCCGGTGATATACGTTCCGATAAGGATCCTGAAAAGGAAGGCCGGATCGGTAATATACCCGATATCGATCTCCTTTACCCGCTGGGGCGGCTCGTCCGTTGTCTTTTTTGTCACAAGCAGCGTCCCGTCCGGTTGAACAATAAGCCCGATCGGATCGTTCTTTTTTATCCGCATCTCCGAGATCCATTCCTTTGGCAGGGTAACCACAAACGATGAACCCCCGGTCATCTGAACCCGACGGATTTCCATTATCTACACATCCCCTCACATTACAGAATATGATTTTCCTATAAATCTCTATTTGTCACTTTACCATATATATACTAGTATAGTCTATGTCGAAAATCAGTATATGTGCACGAAATAATGTTGTTATCGAACACCATGAAAACCAAACGTAATTCGTATGTATTCGTGACAGTATGCCTTGCGGCATTACTTCTGGTATCAATTTTCGTTGCCGGTTGCACCGGTAACGGAACAACAACTTCCGCAAAAACCCCGGCAACTTCAGCGCCGGATTCTGCCGGTGCAGTGCAGACTGCCGTACCGGCAACAACCGGAGCAACCGCAACAGCGGCACAAAAACAAACAATTACGGTCACAGGCTCGACAACAGTTCTGCCCATCGCTCAGGCCGCGGCAGATGCATATATGAAACTGCACCATGAAGCAAATATCCAGGTTTCCGGTGGCGGCTCCGGTGTAGGTATCCAGTCAATCGGAGCAAAGACCGCGGATATCGGGATGAGTTCCCGGGAAGTTACACCGGATGAGAAAACAAAGTACCCCGGCTTTAACATCATCCCCGTAGCACATGACGGTATTGCCATCATTGTCAACCCGCAAAATTCCGCCCAGTATATCACTCTTGATCAGGTCAATAAGATTTACACCGGTAAGATTACAAAGTGGACCGAGATTACCGGGGCAAATGTCACGAACTCCAACAACCAGATCGTGATTATCGGCCGCGACAGTTCATCCGGTACCCGGACTTATTTCGATGAGACCGTGTTAAACAAGGCAGCCCCGGTAAAGACCATGCTTGAGCAGAACTCCAATGGCGCTGTCGCCCAGAGCGTGGCCCAGACCCCCGGTGCAATCGGATATGTCTCTATCGGATTCGTCTCACCGGATGTAAAGGCTCTCCCCATCGGGTATAACGCCAACAGGATCATCTCACCCAGTGTTGCCTCCGTCAAGGACAAGACCTACCCGGTCTCCCGTGATCTCTATATGATCACCAACGGCCAGCCGACCGGTCTTACCAGGGATTACATCGATTATCTTCTCAGTTCAGACGGCCAGAAGATTGTTGCTGAACAGGGATGTGTCCCTATAACGAACTGACGGGATCTACCTGGAAAAACCACCATCATTTTTGTTTAAACCGGGAGGCGACTCATTATTCAGTTCCTGTCACACGTGACCGGAAAAACTGCGGGATTTCGGGCCCGGGTTTTTCGGATCAAGGAAAAATTCGTCACGTCCATCTTCTTTCTCACAGCATTCTTTGCAGTCGCTGTCGTTTCATTCATACTACTCTTCCTGCTCCGGGACGGCTACCCGGCATTTGAGTCCGTGGGAGTCATAAATTTCCTCCTTGGAAATACCTGGGCCCCCACAGCACCCGAACCATCGTACGGGATCTTTCCCCTTATCATGGGTACACTCCTCGTCACCCTGGGTGCCATGATCTTTGCCGTCCCGCTTTCCATAGGCTGTGCGATCTATATTTCGGAACTCGCCTCACCCCGGGTTAAAAAAATCCTCAAGCCGGCCACTGAACTCCTTGCCGGGATCCCTTCAATCGTATACGGGTTCTTCGGCCTGATTGTCCTGACGACATTTATCCGTATGACATTCAACATCCCGACCGGGCAGACCTGGCTCGCCGGTTCGATCCTCCTTGGGATCATGGCGCTCCCGACAATTATCAGTGTATCCGAGGATGCTATCAGCTCGGTGCCCCGGGAATATCACGAAGGATCGCTTGCGGTCGGTGCCACACGATGGCAAACGATCCGCCGGGTGGTCATCCCTGCGGCCCTCTCCGGTATTGCGGCAGCAATCATCCTTGGAGTCGGCCGTGCAATAGGCGAGACCATGGCAGTGATGATGGTGACCGGAAATGCCGCCATCATCCCGGACCCGATCTGGAACGTGCTCTCGCCCGTCCGTACCCTCACCGGAACCCTCGGTATCGAAATGGGCGAGGTATCTGTCGGAAGCGACCATTATAACGCACTCTTTGGCGTTGCAGTTGTACTTTTAATTATTGCGCTCATCGTCAACTTCAGTGCAAGAGCGATCCTTTCGTACCTCCGTGATGGGAGAAAAACCCGGTATAACAATATGTTCCGGACCAGATCACCATTCGTTGTCGCCCTCAAAGAACAGGTCGGCCAATGGTGGAGGATTGCTGCTTCTGTCCTGATCGTGCTGCTGCTCCTTAGCTCCGGTCTCTGGTGGGTGGCACTTCCGGTTGCCTGCCTTGCGGCACTCTGGCTGTATGGCAGGACCCGCCTCTCACGGAAGCAGACAGAGGCAATTGCTTTTGTCGGTGTCACTACAGCGGCGCTGATCGTGCTTGCCATCCTCGCGATAATTCTTTTGGATATTATCATAAACGGCCTGCCGGCGCTTTCCTTGGACTTCCTGACGCAGAGCCCCACGAACCTGGGCCGGAGCGGTGGGATCTTCCCGGCGATTGTCGGGACACTGTATCTCGTGACCGGTGCTATCCTGATCGCCCTTCCCATTGGCGTCGGGGCGGCAGTCTACCTTGTCGAATATACCAGGGACAAAAGGATCACGAAACTGATCCGGACCGGGGTGGACCTCCTCAACGGGACACCGTCCATCGTATTCGGTCTCTTCGGCTTTGCATTCATCGTGCTGTATCTTGGTGTCGGTGTATCGCTCCTTGCCGGTATGATCACCCTCTCGCTCATGGTACTTCCGACGGTGATACGTACCACGGAAGAATCGCTCATGAACATCCCGCAGTCACTTCGCGAAGGAAGCCTTGCGCTCGGAGCTACACGCTGGCAGACAATAAAAAACGTAGTCATCCCGCCGGCAATCCCGGGCATTGTTACGGGAGCGATCCTCTCCATCGGAAGGGCAGCAGGGGAAACCGCACCGATCATGTTTACCGCAGTCGTCTTCTCAACCAGATTCCTGCCGGATTCGCTCTTTGACCCGGTGATGGCGTTACCTTATCATCTCTACATCCTCTCGACCAATGTGCCGGGTGCATCGACAAACAAGTACGGAACCGCACTCGTCCTCCTGATGCTTGTCGTGGCCTTCTATACGGTTGCGATTGTCGTAAGAAACCATTATTCAAAAAAGACACGGGGATAACATATGTCGGACACAACGATCATTTCCACAAGAAACCTGAACCTCTGGTATAACGAAAAGCAAGCACTCCGGGATATCTCCATGGAGATCGGGAAGAACAAGACCACCGCATTGATCGGGCCTTCGGGTTGTGGGAAATCCACGCTCCTGCGGTGTTTTAACCGGATGAACGATCTGATACACCAGGTCCGGATCACCGGGGAACTGTTGCTGGATAACGAGAACGTGCTCTCCAATGGCATGGACGTCGTATCGTTGAGGAAACGGGTCGGGATGGTCTTCCAGCGGCCCAACCCTTTTCCCAAATCCATTTACGAGAATGTTGCATACGGCCCCCGGGTCCATGGGATTTCCGACCGGAAAATTCTGGACGAGATCGTCGAAAAGAGCCTGCGGCATGCAGCGCTCTGGGAAGAGGTCCGGGACCGACTCGATGAATCAGCACTCGGACTTTCGGGTGGCCAGCAGCAGAGGCTCTGCATCGCACGGACACTTGCGGTAGAACCCGAAGTGATCCTTATGGATGAACCCTGCTCGGCGCTTGATCCGATTGCCACGGCAAAGATCGAAAACCTCATTGAGCTACTCAAGAAGGATTACACGGTCATTATTGTCACGCATAATATGCAGCAGGCAGCCCGTGTGAGCGATTATACCGGCTTTATGTATCTCGGCCAGCTGATCGAGTATGACCACACGACGAACATTTTCGAGCACCCAAAAGAAGACCTGACCGAGAATTATATTACCGGACGGTTCGGGTGAGGCAGGCATATGACAGATAAATTCCATTCGGACTTAAACGACCTGAAAAAAGATGTCTCGGAGATGGCACGGTTTGCCCGGTCAATGCTCCAGGACGCCTGTGATGCATTCGTGAACCAGGATATGGTTCTTGCAACAAAGATTCTGGAAAGAAAAAATCATCTCAGGGAGATGACAGTCACACTTGAAGAGAACTGTTACCGGCTCATCGCTCTCAACCAGCCGGTCGCAAAAGATATGCGGTTCATTGTCTGTTCCCTCAAGGTCATCGCCGCATCGGAACGAATCGGGAGATATGGCAAATCAACCGCAAAGATCGTAAAGGAAATCTCCGGCAAACCACATATTGCAAGCCTGATGAGCCTCCCTCTCATGTCGGAATATGTGCTTGCGATGATTGATGATTCAATTGTAGCCTATGAAACAGAAAACATAAAAAAACTTGACGGTTTTTCGACCCGGGATGATGCTGTCGATGCACTTCGCCACTCAATTTTCCGTGAAGCAATTTCGTATATGATGGAAAACCCGAAAACCATCACCCGGGCTACCTACTACATTATCATTGCCCGGTACCTTGAACGGTGCGGCGATCATGCATGTAAGATTGCCGAAAACGTTTGGTATATGGAAACCGGTGAAAGAATAGAGATTAAATAACCAGTATCCTCCCTTTTGGGAAAGATGAGAAGATTACATCCGGATTACTTGTTTACAATAATCGTTCCTTTTATTGCCGCATTGTCCGCGCAGTGATAACCGTATGTTCCGGGGGTAATGAACGTGTACTGATAGCGGTAGTTGCTTTCAAGCAGGGGCGAAGTAAACGATTCGGGTGTTCCGGGATCTGACGTGATGATATGCCGCCCCATATCAGTGTTAAGCCAGGTAACGGTAACCCCTCGATTTACTACGAGAATCTGGGGGTTGACGCTTGTGCTTCCAATCAGGATAGTAGTTTTCGGGGAATAAACCGGGGTAGTGGGGACTGTTTGCCCGGATGGACTTGTGCAGCCCGCTACAAGGACGAGCATCACAGAAAGCATGAGTGTCCCGGCCATAAGTGCTGCGGGACCCGATCGGATGTACATATAACATTATTTTTTAGACACACATTAAAAGGTTCTTGGTTGCCCGTTCCGGAAACACGGGAACTTTCGTAGACAGATAGTGATGATAAAAAGACAATTCGGGGCGCCTGCGCAACGCTGCCGCACGCAGAATCCCGGGAGTCTCAAGGGTCATGGTGGGGAGGGATACCCCCTTTCTGCCCCGGCACATGGGTAAGGGGGTATGAGTCCACAGCCCCTTCCACATTTTTTAAAATTGCAGGGACTCCCATACTGATAGGTGGGGACTGATGTGGTGATATGCAGGCCTTTGGCTGGGCAATAATAAGCGGCATGGATGAAACACGAGAATTCAACAATAATCCCGCGCAGTTTTTCTTACCCCTAAAATATGTTTTCCCGAATGTCATCAAGTCATCCTATTTACATTTTATCACCGAGAGCTTTACACGTTTTCTCAAAAATTTTTCCAGTTCGACGATGTGGACATAAGGTATAAATATATCAATTATAAACCGCTCCGTAGGGATAGACGGTGTTTGTCCCAAAAGAAGAGAACGGGCTCACCCAAGTTTGAACACTAAATGAACCCGGTCCCGCCCGTAGGCAAGAGAACATTATCTTCTATCCTAATGAAGATTTTCCCGTGCCTCCGAGCGTAGCGTATGGAAAAAGGAGGTAAAAATGAAACTATTCAAATGGAACATCGTCCTGCTGGCACTATTTCTGGCAGCAATGGCGATGGTACCGATGGTGAGTGCTGCTGAGCGTCCTGCAAATGCTGTTGACTGGAGTAAAGTCGCTCCTACCCCGCCAGTTGAGGAAAAAGATCTTTTAACGATCATATTCTCTCAGAATGTTTTTTCGTCACAGTTTGAGGCAAAGGACGATTCGTTCATCAGGTTGCCCGCAGATATTGCAAGCCAGAAAAGCGGTTCTGTAATTCCGAATCCCGAATATCGTATTCAGGGAAATATTTCCGGCTCAGAACAGGTTGTCGTGATCCAACTGCCGCAAAGGATGTATGAAAATCTCCTGCGGGACAGCACTGACGGTACCGTACTTGTCCCAAAAGAATTTGCAGCCCTATACCCGAGTATTTCGGATTTCAAAAAAAACAGTAATGAAAAACTGGAGGCTATAAAAAGAAGTTATCAGGGAAATTACACGGATACAAAACCCACTATCGTAAATGTGGGAGCCGGTACACGTGCACCGTATACACGGTACCAGCGATGGCAGGTCTTCTCCTCTGATACATCATCGTATTCCCCACGGTATGTCACCGGTAAAATCAACCCGTCAATATTTTCTCGGAGCGGTTCCGGAACCATCTTCTGCGAAGAGAGGGAATTCCACATGAACCGTTATGATTCCGATAATGATGGCATTGATGCGATCGAACTGGTAGTTGGTGCATACACGCCGACGTATCCATCAGGTTCCTCAAGCAACCTGAACCTCTACCCGGTGATCTATAATGGAGACATCAATGGCGATCCCATATATCTCGGATACATTCCGGTTACGACAGCATCGCTTCCCCATAGTTATAACTATTATGTTCAGATCAGTCCTTCGGGAAGTTCTTCAACCTATGATATCTGGATCCAGGATACCTCATCACAATCATGGCTGGCCCACTACACGTATACGGACAGCGTGAACCCCAGCAGTTATATCCGCGACCTCCGGGTTTCGGCCGAGTTCACGACAGTCAACTCAGCAAGCTCATTCAATATCCAGACAAACCCGATTACTGATGAATGGATCATGGTAGCTGGCGATTCCAACTGGCACGCACCATCATATGCATTCAGTTTCCAGCGCCTTATTGAAAACCATCCCGGACAAATGCTTTATGTAAGCACTTCCGGATCTTTCAATAGTAACGGTCAACTGGTGACTAGTTCGAGTATTCAGGGTACTACGCCATAAATGGATGGATGTGAGAAAATTACCAAAAAAACATTTTTTATTTTTTCAGTAATCTTGTTATTCGTTATTATTGTCCTCATTATCGTAACACAATCCCACTCAATAGATCCCCGTATCACACGCCCATCCGGGATTATTTCAGATTATCCACAATCACAAAACGAGACCGGGATACCAAAAAAAGTGTCAATTGTTTCCGTATCCCAACAACATGGGGACAGGATTCTCGATCTTTCTGGCAAGGCAAATCTTACAGCGGGTTCAGAGATATTGTACGAAATTTGGCCTGCAAATATTTCTATGCGGAAAAAAACTACGGATGAAATAACGGGATCTGCCGGAATAACAAACTGTTATGAACAAAATGGATCAGTAGTCTGGTCGGTAAATATTGATATAGGTTCCCTGGATAGAGGGGGGTATATCATCAACGCATGGCCGGAGCGATTCGATCCCCGGTATGGAGACAGGAAGATGTTCTTCATCCCGTTAAATGATACCATCAGCAATGGCGCCGGAACATATTTCAGGAATGATTTCGGGGATTACGAGATCGTCCTTACGTCACTGACACGTTCGATAACTCCAGATACGCCGGTATCTGTGACACCTCTACTGACACCGGTTTGACCCTCACCTCCGACATTATTTCGCCCCCGTATTCCTCCTTCCAACATCGGTTTTGTGGATTATTCGTGACTTTATATGTCATTACTTTTAATGAGAATCATTTAACCTCTGGATTAACAGAATATGTGCAAAACAGGCAGTGTACCTATAGTCGAGAACCTAAAGATCAATACTAAAATTGCTCCCTAGGATTGCTCCCAAGGAATTTGGCAATCCATGCCTTGGCGAAACTCAATGAACACACAAACTTTTCAAAAGCGTCAAGGATAATCAGCATTAAGGGGGTCGAGATCTCGTATGAACGTCTGTGGGAAGATCCTTCGGATGCTTTTCCAGATAAATTCGATCGGATTCTAATCCGGAGAATACTGCGGTAAAAATACCATGTCTATCCGATTTTCTTCTGCATATTCCCGAGTCTTATCTGCATGAGGAGATCGGAAATTATCGACAATGATAACGAGATCTACCCCAGGATTTATTTTTCGAATGGATTGCAGAAACACACAGACATCCTCCTTTTTCGAGTGCTCATGGAATTCCAGAACGGAGCATCCGTTAATCGAATAAAAGCCGAACGTGTTTGCACGGAATTTCGTCGTATTCTTGACAAGCGTCGGATGGCCCCATGATCAGAAACGTTGGGTATTTGCTATGGTTCGTGGAGACGTTTCATCCAGAAATCCAATTACCGTCCCGGGTTTAATTTCAGGAAGGTTTTTTTAAGAGCGATGCCGCAGGTCGTATCCCGCACGGGCAGGAATGAAAAGGGAGGAATTGACTAAGTCATGGCCCAACTCTCATGAACATACACCCCCCAGTACCGGTATTCAGAACACTTTTTCCTGTGTGACCCCCCTCAGGGAATTTTTCTCTTTTTTGCCGGAAATTATCGTTATAGAAATAACTCAATTTTATAACGAATTCCGGCCGGACATGAGGGGGGTCACATATAGTACTTTTGTATTGCGGTCTCCAGTAACCCTGTTGGTACTGCGAAAATATGCTATCGTATTCACAGAATTTACAGGGATAAAAAGGCAATAATGGCGGGACATTTCAGGACGGGGATCGTGCGCTAAAATCAGGATTGGGGGTAGGGGGGTCAGGCAGGAATATTTGTAAAAAATCCCGGAAAACGATGAGGACCAGAGAAAAGACTGTCTCCTCTACAAGATCCCCACGTTGCGATTATACGGTTAAATATACCGGGAATCGAAAAATAACCGTATTTTCGTTATTGGATCAGTCATCGATCCCGGGCACTTTTTTCCCCGAACCTCTTATAAACCCCAACGCCTCATATCTTTAACTGTCAACGATAGTCTGTCGTTGGACAAATAGTATACAACACCATACTATACAGGAGATAATATTTTATGATACTGGTACCAGATACGAGCGTCCTCATAGACGGGCGCATAACATCGATGATAAAGGCCGGCGAATACAAAGGAGCAACAATAATCGTCCCGGAAGCAGTCATTGCAGAACTGGAAGCCCAGGCAAATAACGGACGTGAAATAGGATTTTCGGGCTTGAATGAACTGCAGTCGCTCTGCAAAATGGCCGAGGAAAAAACCATCGAACTCAAATTCTCCGGTATCCGTCCCTCACTTGAACAGGTAAAGCTCGCAAGCGGGGGTGAGATCGACGCGATGATCAGAAACATCGCGATTGAGAACTCTGCACGGTTCATAACAAGCGATAACGTGCAGGCTGAAGTGGCGCGGGCAAAAGGGCTCGACGTCATTTACTTAAAACCACAGATCACTGATTTTGTCCCGCTCGGGATCGACCAGTTCTTTGACGAACACACAATTGCGGTTTATCTGAAGGAACGTGTCCCCCCGGCTGCAAAGAAGGGCACCATAAACGACATGAAACTGGTAAAGATCCGCGACCAGCCGGCGAGCGAATACGAGCTCCGCAATCTCGCCCAGGAGATTCTCGAACGGGCAAAGCGTGACCCGGACGGGTTTATCGAAGTCGAAAAGCGGGGCATTACCGTTGTCCAGATTGGATCGATGCGGATCGCTATTGCAAGGAGACCCTTCTCTGATGGCATGGAGATCACTGCTGTCCGTCCCATCGTTGATGTGACGCTTGACAATTACGCAAAATCAGATTTCATCAAAAAGAGAATTATCTCCGATAAAAGAGGTCTCATTATCGCAGGCTCTCCCGGCGCAGGAAAGACCACGCTTGCGCAGGGAATCGCGACGTACCTTTCCGACAGCGGGTTTGTCGTGAAAACCATGGAGGCACCCCGCGAACTCCAGGTACCCGACCAGATCACGCAGTATACGATGCTCGACGGCAGCATGTCAAACACCGCAGATGTCCTGCTGCTCGTCCGCCCGGACTTTGTCGTCTTTGACGAACTCCGTAAAAACGAGGACTTTGAGGTCTTTTCCGATATGCGTCTTGCCGGGCTCGGCATGGTCGGTGTCATCCACGCAAACAGCGTGCAGGACTCGATCCAGCGGTTCTCCGACCGGGTAGACTTCTCTGTCCTGTCGCAGGTCGTCAACACCATTGTGTTCCTCGAAAAAGGCGTTGTTACAAGGATATACGATGTCGGGTTTACCATCAAGGTGCCGGAGGGTATGGGAAACGAGATGCACATCCGGCCCGTGACTACAGTCTCCGATTCCGAGACCGGCAAACTCGTGCTCGATATTTTCCGGCACGACGGCCAGACTATTGTCATGCCGGTATTCGAAGGCGCCACTGCCGCACCGGCAGCTGCACGCATCCCTCAGGTACCACAGATCCAGAATGTCGGCCAGCCGGTATCACCGGTCAGCAAGCCGGGCAGTTCGCTTTTGTCTATTCCGGACGCGACGCCGAAGGCTCCCACAGAAGAACGTCCCGGCTGGAAACTCACGGAAAAAGAGATCCAGCGCGAGATCGGACGGTATACTGACGGCGAAGTGGACGTTGAAATGATCAGCGACACCAAGGCGGTTGTCTATATTGATGACAAGGATGTCCCGGCTGCAATCGGCAAGGGCGGAAAAAACGTTTCAGCCATTGTCAATAAAATCGGCATCGGGATCGACATCAAGCCCCGGTCCGATCTTGACCGCCAGCAGGGCCAGCCCCAGAAACCCGACGGGGAGTTTGCGGCAGGGAGTGGAATCAAGATCCAGACAGACAAGAAACAGCTTATTATTGTCGCACCCGAACAGTCCGGGAAGATAGTGGATGTCTTTGCCGGCAAGGAATATCTCTTCACGGCAACGGTTAACGACGCCGGTGAGATCAGTCTTGCCAAGAATTCAAGTATCGCACAGGAAATGATACGGCGTTACCAGAATAACGAGAACATCAAGTTGAGGCCGGTATAAGGACACCCCGCATTTTTTACGCAATGCTTTCACATAATTAGAGGAAAGGTGATGGGATTTTGAGCGAATTTGATCTGGGCAAATTTGAAGAAGAAGCGCACGAACGGTGGCTCCATGCGTTTGAGTCCAACCCTTCGAACCGCGAAAAATTTTACATAACCGTTGCGTTCCCGTACCCGAGCGGCGCCATGCATGTGGGTCATGGCCGTACGTATATCGTTCCCGATGTAATCGCACGGTTCTGGCGGATGCGGCAGAAACAGGTGCTGTTCCCGATGGCCTTCCATGTTACGGGTGCACCGGTCGTTGGTATCTCAAAAAGGATTGCAAGAAAAGACCCGAAAACAATCCACCTGTACCGCGATCTCTATAAAGTCCCGCAGAACGTTCTTGATGAGTTTGTCGACCCGCTGACGATTGTCAAGCACTTTGCGGCAGAGTACCAGCGCGTGATGACCTCGTGCGGTCTTTCCATCGACTGGCGCAGGCGTTTTATCACGGTCGACCCGACATACAGCAAATTTGTCGAGTGGCAGTGGAAACACCTGTACGAAGCAGGCCACGTGATTAAGGGTGTGCACCCGGTCCGGTACTGCACGGTCGATGAGAACCCGGTCGGCGACCACGACCTTCTCGAAGGGGACAAGGCTGAAGTAATCAAGTTCACGCTTGTCATGTTCCGCTATGGCGACGCATATATTCCCACCGCCACGCTCCGGCCTGAAACAATCCACGGGGTCACGAACCTTTGGGCAAACCCGAACGTCACCTACGTTAAAGCGCTTGTTGACGGCAAGGCATGGATCATCTCGAAAGATGCCGCAGAAAAACTTGTCCTGCAGGACCACACGGTCGAGATAAAAGAAGATATTCCGGGAAAAGACCTCATCGACAAGACGGTCAGCCACCCGCTCTGCGGCTCCGTCCCGATCCTGCCGGCGGACTTTGTCGATCCCGACATGGCAACCGGAATGGTCATGAGCGTGCCGGCCCATGCACCCTTTGACTATATCGCACTTAGAGATCTCCAGCAGCAGGGGAAGTATACGCAGATAAAGCCGGTACCCCTGATCAAGGTCGAAGGATATGGTGAAATTCCTGCACAGGACGCAGTCGAGCGTGCCGGTATCAGCCACCAGATGGACAGCCGGATGGATGCCCTGACGCAGGAGATCTATTCCGCAGAGTTCTCGAAAGGGAAACTGTTCGCGAAATTTGGCGGAAAGCCGGTCAGGATCGCACGCGAGGACATGGCGCAGGAGATGCTCGACAAGTACGACTCTGTCGTCATGTACGAGTTCGACATCCGGCCGGTTGTCTGCCGGTGCGGCAACAAGGTTAAGGTCAAGATCCTTCACGACCAGTGGTTCCTGAAGTACAGTGATCCTGAGTGGAAAGACCAGGTCAGCGATCACTTAAAGGACATGGCACTCGTGCCCCCCGAGGTACGGGCAGAGTTTGACCGGACGGTCGGCTGGCTCAAGGACTGGGCCTGCACCCGGCGTGTCGGCCTTGGAACCCATTTCCCGTGGGACAAAGCCCAACTTATTGAACCTCTCTCGGATTCGACCGTCTATATGTCATACTATACGATCGCCCACAAGATCCGTGAGATCGACCCCAAGCTCCTCACCCCCGAAGTCTTTGATTATATCTTCCTCGGGAAAAAATCCCCGGACCTTCCTGAGAAAAAGAAACTCGACGCAATGAGGGAAGAGTTCCTGTACTGGTACCCGTATGACTACCGGTTCTCGGCAAAAGACCTTATCTCCAACCACCTGACCTTCCAGATCTTCCACCATGTCACAATCTTCCCGAAAGACAAACTCCCGAAAGGCATGGTAGTCTTCGGCATGGGCCTTTTGAACGGCGCGAAAATGTCGTCATCGAAAGGCAACGTCTTCCTGCTCGAAGATGCAGTCGATGAATTTGGCGCTGATACCGTCAGGATGTTCTTGACCGGCAGTGCAGAGCCCTGGCAGGACTTTGACTGGAGAAACGAACTTGTTCTTTCGACGAAAAAGCAGATTGAACGGTTCCATGCGACTATAATGGATCTCAAAGGGGCACATGGCCAGCCGCAGGATATCGACCGCTGGCTTATCAGCCGGCTCCAGGAACACATCGCAAAGATGACCGCAGCGTTAGAGAACTTCCAGACACGCCAGGCTCTGCAGGAAGCCTCGTTTGGAATCGAGACCGATCTCAAGTGGTATCGCCGCCGGCTCCCTGAAGGCAGTGAAGGCAGCAGCGAACTTGCCACCCTCTGTTCCGTCTGGACCCGGCTGCTCGCGCCGTTCATCCCATTCACGGCAGAACACCTCTGGAAAGAATTGGGGAACAAGGACCTCATTTCATTTGCAGAGTGGCCTGTTGCGGATGAGAAACTCATCAATACAAAGATTGAGCTTTCCGAGGAACTCCTCGCCCGCACTGTTGAAGATATCGAGTCGATTAAGAAACTGATCCAGATCACCCCGAAGTCGCTCACCATCGTACTCTCCCCCGCGTGGAAGCACGAGGTCTTCCGGACGATTGCACAGTCAACCGACCGGAACACGGTGATAAAGGAGATCATGAAGAACGACGCGATGAAGAAACGGGGCAAGGAAGCGACCGACGCGGCAAAGCAGTGCACCACGCTCATCCACCGCCTGCCCCCGCAGGTCGTCGAGCCGCTTGCAAAGGAGCCCTTAAACGAGCGTGCGGTCTTTGAGGCAGCACAAGCATTCCTTGAAAAGGAGTTCGGAGTACCGGTTCATATCGCCGACGCCGAATCAAGCGGCCATGCAAAAGGCGCGACCGCCCTGCCGTTCAAACCGGCGATTATTATCGAATAACCTTTTTTTCACACGCTTTACGCTTTAGCGTAAAACTGCCTGTTTACCGGGTATGAATCACGTTACCGGCTCGGCCCGGTACCCGTGAAATGAGAGAATAACGGATGCCTTTTGCATCCATTCGGGATTACTGCAAAGCGGTGTAACAAGACCCTGTTTATGATCGGTCTGTTTTTGGGTTGTCAGGATTGTCGCAAGCGGTTTTATCTCATCGTTCCAGATCCGGGCAAGTTCCTGATCGGTAGTCTGGATATCGGTCTTTCCAACCATCCGTCCTGCTTCTGTTCCACGTGAATTGAAAATCACCAGATGATAGCAGCGGAACTCCCGGCAGATCTGTGGTCGTGTCGGGTAGATTGCACATACTACGCCCGGTCCATCCGGGTTTTTTCGCATGAATATGCATCCCTTACGGGAACCGGGGGCATCCCACTGGCCGGAGGTATACTCATCGTCAATCTCATCGGCAAACGCCGGTTGCACATGTACCGGAAATACCTCACCGGTTATCCCGTTCCGGCAGTAGTAATCCGTGCTCGTCAGCTGCCGCTCGATCCTGATATACGCGCCAAGGCTAGTGCAGCATTTCCCGCAGCCGTTGCAGACAAAAGTTACCATGCCAGTTTCACGTGCCGGCTATTTTGGGTGTAAAGTATTGCCAGTAAAATAAATGCAAAAGGGACTGGGGTTATGCCCCTTCGACACTCTTTGCCCGCTTTACACGTTCTTTTGTGGAGAATCCCGTCGCTGCGTCAAGGAATTTCCTGAACCTCTTGTTTGTATCGATAATAACTTCATCGCTTACAGAGGTGTCGGATTCCGTATCCACCAACAGGGTTTTCCCGCCGGTGCCACAGGTCGCTTCCAGCCGTTTTAAGGCACCGTAGCGGATCCGGTAAGATTTCCCGGTCTTCTCCGGTTCAACACCAAAACAGTTTTTGAGTTCTGCTACCGTACGCTCCTCAAGGTCCTTTGTCAGACCTCTTTTTATGGGGTACTCCTGCATACTACTTTTTTAGGTAGTGCGTGTATGTTAACTTAATGACGACCGATGCCTCCCATGATCTCAGGATTTTTTCAAAACCGCTTCCCGGGGAGGGCGCCGCAGTGCTGATGGGGTTTCCCGGGAGTGGCCTTGTCGGTACTATCGCTCTCCAGTATCTTGTCGATCAGCTCGAATTTGAGCTGGCCGGCACCATGGTATCCCGGTATTTCCCCCCGCTTGCGATGATGAACAAGGGTGTGATTAACGACCCTGTCAGGTTATACATTAAAAACGATATTGCAGCGATTGTTGCCGATATTCCCATCCATCCAATGATCTGTTACGAGATCTCAAATGGAATCCTTGACTGGCTTGCGCCTTACAAGCCAAAAGAAGTGCTCACCATTGCCGGAATCGTAACAAACGAACCGGAGAAGCGCGTGTTTGGTGTCGCAACGACACCGGAGGCCCTTAAGCGGATACAGGATCATACGCTGATTTTACCCATCGGGAGCATTTCGGGGATTGCTTCAAGTATTCTGTCAGGCTGTAAAATCCGGGGAATCCCGGGTTACGGCTTATTGGGAGAGACTGTCAATGCACCTGATCCCCGTTCATCCGCCGCAACTATCGAAGTCCTAAACAGGATGTACAATCTCGGCCTCGATATCAAACCGCTTCTGGAACAGGCAGAGGAGATCGAACAGAGCATGCACAAACTTTCCGAAGAAGTACAGCAGTCTGCTGAAACATCGCCCAAAAAAGACCTGCCGATGTACGGGTGATCTGTCATGAAGTGCGCAGCATTAACCGGTATTTCACCTGAAGTGATCCGCTCACTCCGTACGGGAAAACCCCGCACCATTGAGCTCCAGAGTACACATAATATCGTAACGATTGCCGATATCGAACCCGGACCCGATGTCCATATTTTTATGACATCCATCGATCTCGAAGACTTGAGCCCGGGTGATGCCGGGATTTGTGTGTATCTTATCTCATCGATGATTTCAATGAAACGGCTCGTGGAATACTCTCAGGGAGTATATTATGAAGAACGGGAAAGGATGTCAGCGAGAGTACAGGTGAAATATTGTTCCACATCTGTCGTAAAAGAAGTCTTCCATGAGGGGCTGTGCTCCCCAACCGAGGTTGAGGTGCTCAAGTCATCGTGCTATCATGCGGGATAACCATAAGGAGTTATCCTGTTCCTTTTTTGATCTAAATGCGACTTGTCTAACTACGAGATGCCGAAAACACATCTGATAACGATTTAAAAAAAGTTAGTATTTCCGGTGGAGCGCTATAATCCCAAGGCCGATTGCGCCGATGATAACGGCACCTTCAACCGGAGATGCCGGAGTTGTTGCGGTAGTCTTTGGATACGGGGTTGGTACTTTTATCGTGGTTGCTTTAGGGATTGTTTTTACTGTTGTTGGCCGGGTTGTTGTTTGTTCAGGCGTTTCCATGGTAGTCGTAACTGACGAGAGGTCCACGTCCAGGGTCGTGGTCGTACCTGCTGAGACTTTTACAATTTTTGACCAGTCAAGGTACCCGTCTTTTGTCAGTTTGACGATGTGAGAACCCGGGGTTACATCCTTCAATGCAAGGGGTGTCACACCCATGTACACAGAATCCAGGTATATGTTTACCCCGGTTGGTGATGATGAGATATCGACCTCTCCGACCTTATCGGTAATAACATCAAAAGTAACCGAAGAACTGCACTTTTGGACTGCCTGTGAGTCCATCACACATATCTTATAGGTTTCTTCAGATATTCCGGTCAGGTCGAATGTCCCGGTGACTGATGTTGAACCGGGATCAATGGCGGTCGCTGAAACATTGGCGTAACCACTTTTAAAGAAATACACCTTCTGGACATCCGACAAGCCGGAACCTGAAATCTTAAACGGGACTGTATCGTTATTGGTCTTTGCATATGCTGGGGTGATTGAAGTCAGTGACATTTCATCTGTGATTATAAACGCATCAGGGTACACGTATTCCGACCCGTCGTCGTTTACGACAACGACCGACCAGACACCTTTTGTTTTCGAGGACCCGATACTGAATTTTGCTATAATATTTGCAGAACCTGATGATGTAATTGAAGAGGCAGTAATATTTACCGTATTATCATTGAGGTAGAGCCGGACGTACTTATACGAATTTGTAGCAGGTAAATCAAAACCGGATCCCGTGATTGTCATAGTAACGGTGTCACCGCGATTAGCAGAAGCCGGGCTGATTCCCGAAATTGTGGGATTTGCCGTAACGGGTATTATGACCAGTATCAATACGAAGATTATGCAGACTATACTCCCCGGTAAAAAAGGTGGTTTCATAATCAATAACCTCCTTTTTTATAAATAAAATAGATTTCTTTTTAATACAGGATATATCCGGTCCATGGATTTGAGGATTAATTAAATCACAAACTGGCGTATTATTGGTCGTGGGAATGTATACCCCGGACTGTATATGACCTGTTACACAGGTCACATGATATGCCCCCCGGTTTTAAGCGATATTGTTCTGTCACATTGTTTCGTTTAATAAAAAGACTGTTTCCGGAACAAGAGATTAATTAGCCCGGAACACGAATGTATTAGGCGGCAAAGACTGGGCTTGTGGCTTAGCCTGGACATAGCGCCGGGCTTCTAACCCGGACGTCGGGGGTTCAAATCCCCCCAAGCCCGTATTATTTCTTTTTTATTCCGTTCAGACCGATAAGGACGCAAACGGAATTACGTAAGATCGTTAGTACTAACCAATATAAAAAACGGATAAAATAAAAAAAATACGAGGGGTTACTGCTCTGCAATCAGAGTAGTATCGTCGCCGGGCTGCTGAAGGATCTGCACATCCATGATATTATGCTGCCGCAGTGCCAGTTTTTTTGCCTTGAAGATATTCTTTCCGTTTTTCCCAATGGCAATACCCCGGTCATCGTCAGTGACATCAACCGTGGCAGTCTGTGCTTCGGGTTCACCGGAAAAAACAATGCTTGTTACTTTTGCCGGTAAGAAACAGTTCCTCAAAAACTGTTCGGGGTTGCTGTTGTACTCGACAACCTCGATTTTCTTGCCCATGACTTCAGAGGCTTTCTTGATAGAGGCCCCCTTCTTTCCGATCGCAAGTCCCATGTCCCCGGGATTTACGACAAAGATTAGTCTTTCATTGCGTTCGTCGATGACACAGTCACGGCTTCCCGCACCGGTCAGCGATTCGAACTGAGAGATCAGGCGCATGCCGTCTTCAGTCAGTTTGACTTCAACCATATCATGCCGTCCGCTTTAAAGAAAGAATATCTGACTCGCCGGCGCTCACAATTGCAAGTGCGCTGACCATGAATGGTTTACCACATGCCTTGCCGAGGGCAACACTCGAGCCATCAAATGTGTGAATAAAGATGTTTTCATAGCCTGCGAGCTGTTTTTTAAGGTTCTCCGGGCAGTTTTCCGCGATGACGACCATCTGGGCTTTGCCCTCTTTTATGCATTTTTCCGTGTTGTTCTGACCGAGAATGACATCTCCGGTCTTTATTGCTCTTCTCAATGAAGCATTAAAATCCATCTGCAATTCTCCTGAAATTTTTTTATTTTTTCGGTTAATCCTTAGTTTTCCTGTTGTTTCACGGCTACCAGTTTGACATCACCGGTACCGAGCTGGATTGGCTGGCCGACGATGACATTTTCGGTGACACCGCTCAGTTCATCGGTCTCGTTTGCAACCGCTGCATCAAGCAGGTGGTTGACAGTCACTTCGAACGCGGCACGGGAAAGAACACTTTCCTTCTCGCCGGCGATACCGTGACGGCCAATCTGCTTGACCTCGCCTTCCATGCACATCATATCTGCGACAAGCATGATGTGCCGGACATCCACGAGGATACCCTGTTCGTTTAAGGTTGACTGTGCCTCGTGAATAATCGCGTTTCGTGCAGCCTCGACACCAAGTACCTGGGCAATCTCACTGATGTTGTTGGTGCGGGTCCGTGTTGTGTCCACACCCACGACATCAAATACATCTTTTAGGTTGGAGCCTTCAGTATAAAGTATATACTCCCCGGTCTCTTTCCTGACGACAACCCGGAGGATGTCGTCAATACCCTGGACAATGACATTTCTCACGTGCTCTGCAAGCTGGAAGAGGTTCTGGTAGCTTTCCCGGTCCTTGGGAGTGAAGATAATGGTTGCCTTTGCCTCGTCGATATCATGCTCGAAATCGCGGTAGTGCCGGCGGTCGCGGATCTTCTTTGGCGCGACGTCCATGATCTCTGCTGGTGAGATCTTACGCTTGTCGCAGACCTTGGTGTTGAGGTGGACGACCACCTGCATGTTCTCCATATCGGTGGTGATATCACCGAATTCATGGAGCGGTGCCGCCTCGATCTGCCAGCTGACCTCACGCGCCCGGTCCCGGTCGACGCCAAACTCAGGTTCGAGGTAGACGGTCATGGTCGGGGTACTGGGCTCTTTTCGCGCATCCATGATTTCGATAAGCCGGGGCAGACCCAGTGTCACGTTAATTTCCGCGACACCGGCGTAGTGAAAGGTACGCATCGTCATCTGGGTGCCCGGTTCACCGATTGACTGCGCAGCGATCACGCCGACCGCCTCGCAGGACTCGACACGGGTTGAAAGATACTCCTTTATGACACGATCCAGAATTTCCTTGAACTGCGCATCGGTGATCTCTTTTCCATCAAGGAATGTGCGCAGCTGGTCTTTTGTCTTCGGCAGGAGATCTGCAGCCTCGATCTTCTTTTCGTACTTGTCCGGTAGCATGATCCTTCAGACCTCCTCTTTTAACACAGATTCGACGATACCTCTTACATCAACCGGGTCCCCGAATGCACTCTTCGTGGGGTCGGTGCTGTCCTCGCCGTACTGGAACTGGATGATCCGTCCGCCGGTTGTCCTCACGGTGCCATCGTATGCAACCTTGAGATCCTGCAGCGCATTGATCATACGGCGCTGGAGATACCCGCTCTGGGACGTACGGACTGCTGTATCAACAAGCCCTTCACGGCCACCGATGGCGTGGAAGAAGAACTCAGTCGGGTTTAAGCCGCCCTTGTAACTGTGCGCGATAAACCCGTGAGCATCAGCACCCCGGTCGCCCTTCTTGAAGTGCGGGAGCGTGCGGTCATCGTAACCTCTGACGATACGCTCACCACGGACAGACTGCTGGCCGATACAACCGGCCATCTGGGTCAGGTTCAGCATCGACCCACGGGCACCGGAGACTGCCATCAGGACAGCGCTATTTCCCAGACCGAGGCGGCGACCGGCAATCTGACCGGTCAGGTCACGGGCTTTCCCGAGCACCTGCATGATCTGCATTTCAA
>DAOQAA010000029.1:0-13052 GCA_035353675.1 Methanoregula sp.
AGAGCCTCGCGGTCGGTCCCTGCGAAGAACCGGACATGAGCCGGATCACGATTGTTGTGATCGGCGACGATGCGCAGGTCGAGCAGGTGATGAAACAGCTCAACAAGCTCATCGATGTAATCAAGGTCTCGGATCTGATGGAGAGCGAAAGAGTCGAACGCGAGCTTGCGATGTTCAAGGTGACGGCAGAGCAGGGATCGACCCGTGCGGAGATCATGCAGATCGCAACAATCTTCCGCGCCCAGATTGTGGACGTGGGAGCAAAGTCCGTGATCCTCCAGGTGGTCGGGGACACCGACAAGATCAGCGCGATGGAGAAACTGCTCCGCCAGTTCGGCATAAAAGAACTGATCCGGACCGGCCGGATCGCGATCCTGCGCGGCACAAAAACAGTGACGAGCAGTAAATAATCTTTTTTTGCTCTGTAGAAAACTAACAGTTAATTATACGAACGCTCTTGGGGGCTACGGCAATCCTTGCCTTCGCCCCAGCACGCTTGTGGCATCCCCCGGTTGCGATAGTGTTGTATTACCTGCACAAACGAGCGACAATAATACCTTAAACTTGAGTGCAGGTAATACAACGGCATCATGACTAGCGCCCCCTCCCCCTCGGGGGACTGGTAGAGCAAGAGGGGGGTTGCACATTTTTTAAAAGTGGTTTTCTACAAAGCACTTTTTTTCAAACAAAATTTTTGCAGAATTTTGGCTCCTGTGACGCTCCTAAAAAAGATAGAATAACGCTTGGGGGCAGGGCTGGCGTAAGGAGGGCTGCATAAAAATTGTTTCCAGTATTACAAACAGGATAAAAGTGAACCTTCTCAACAAACCCCATTTCCTCCGGCGTAACATTGCTACAATGGCCTTGAGAGCCTCATAGCCGCATTCTGTCAGATCCATTGCCAAAAGCATGTTTTGAAAACGATCATCTGCGGGAACGCTGCTATTTAGTGCCGGGTTTCTCCGGCGTGAAATTGCCTTCCGGGACCCGAATGAGTGTCGGTTTTTGTCTGATCAGTGCCTCTCTGCCGGAAAAATCAGGCAATCGGAGCCTGTTCCGGGCCCGGAATACCATAGGTTATGTTTAGTCCCGGAGTAGTGTACCTGACTAAAAAATCAAATTTTGCTCCGACGTAATATTGCCACAATGACCTTGAGAGCCTCATAGCCGCATTCTGTCAGATCCATTGCCGAAAGCACGTTTTGGAAACGATCAGCCGCGGGAACGCTGCTATTTAGTGCCGGGTTTCTCCGGCGTGAAATTGCCTTTCGGAACACGAGTAAGTGCCGGTTTTTGCCTGATCAGTGCCTCATGGCCGGTTAAATTGTACAATTGGAACCCGAATCGGGCCCGGAATACCATATCTCCAGCAGGGTCATCCAAAAGTGGTCCAGCCCGCTTCCATAAAGCCAATCAAATACATTTCGATTATGTTATATGTTAGCATGCTACAAGTTAACATGATACAATGTTTGGATTGCCGGATATTACCATCGCAGTGGTCGGTTTTGTTGTCATCGTTTCTTTCGCCGCACTGTTGTACTGGGGCCTGACTTTTAAGGGGCATGATTAAAAATGGCGGATATTCTTACTGCTGTTGTTGTTGCCGTATATTTCCTGCTCATGATTGGTATCGGTATATGGGCATCAAAAAAGATCAAAACGACTGAAGATTATCTTGTCGCAGGTCGTTCACTTGGATTCTGGGTCTTTGTCCTCCTGATGATCGGAACGGTCTGTTCGGGAATGTCGCTTCTCGGAGTATCCGGGCTCGGGTACCGGGCCGGGTGGCCGACAATCTGGGAACAGATCTTTGTCCCGCTTTCGATTGGCTTCTGCGTGATCTTCTTTGGCGTCAAACTCCACAACGTTGCAAAGTCTGCCGGTTACATAACCGTGCAGGACTATCTCGCTCACCGGTACCAGAGCCCGACAGCGCTTCGCTCGCTCGCGGCTGTTGCCGGCATCATCGTCTCGCTCATCTACCTTGTCGGCCAGTATACCGCAATCGCAATTGTCCTCATGTGGCTCTTTGCTATCCCGCTCTGGCTTGCGCTCGTCATTGCAACGGTTGTCACCATGATCTATACTACAATCGGAGGACTCTATGCAGTCGCATGGGCGTCCCTGATCCAGTCAATCATCCTCATTGTCGGGATCTTTGTCATGGCCCCGATCATTATCTATTATGCCGGAGGGTTTACGCACATTAATGAAGTAATGGCGTCCGTGAACCCGAACCTGGTCATGCCATGGATGCCAACCGGTGCTTTTGCCCCGGCATATATTGTCTCGTTTGCCATCATGCTCATGGTCGGGCTTGCCTGCGCACCGCATGTCATCAATAACGTCCTTGCAATAAAGGATGTCAAGTACTTCAAGTGGGCCCCGCTTGCCGCGTTTATCATCTATGGGATCGCCATGTTCCTTTTGAAGTTCTCCGGTTTTGCCGGCCTTGTCATGGTTAAAGAAGGCGTCTTTACACTCCCGACGGTCTCAAACGCGACGGACTTTGTTATTCTCTACGGCATCCAGTACTCTCTTCCCATCATGGCACTCTGGGCGATCTTTGCCGTGATCGTACTTGCCGCTGTTATGTCAACCACCGACCGGCTGATGCTTACCATCGGTGCGATGGGATCATGGGACCTCTATAAGAAGATCCTTAAACCGGACGCGAGCGACAAGAACGTGCTGCTCCTCTCAAAAATTCTTGTTGTCCTGTCTGCTGTCGGCACGATGGTTCTTGCAATCAACCCACCGGAAGCGCTTGCAAGCCTTATCTGGATGGGTATCGGGATCATGCTCTCGACATTTGCAGTCCCGCTCCTTGCCGGCCTTTACTGGAGGGGCGCAACCCGGGAAGGAGCGCTTGCGAGCATGGCACTGGGGCTTGCTTCAGCACTTGTCTTCGGTGCGCTGAACTACTTCAAGATCACCCTGTGCGGTTACAACTTTGCCACAATCCCGGTGCACTTCTCGTTTTACCCGCTCATCATCTCTGTAGTTGTCATGGTCGTTGTCAGCATGATCACAAAGAAAACTGACACAAAAATCCTTGACGAGACCCAGACCGGCTGGTACATTTCAAAACAATAATTTTCTTTTCTGGCAGCTGTGCATTTTTATTATATTTGCAAGCCAACGTTGAAAAGTGAAAACTGTAATTCTTGGGGGCGGGTTATCCGGCCTGACACTTGCCCGGCTCCTCCACGATAAGAGAATGGACGTCTGTGTCCTTGAAGCTGAACCAGAATACGGTGGGCTCTGCCGGTCCCGGACCGATAAAGGGTTTACTTTTGATATCGGTGGTTCGCACATCATTTTTTCCCGGGACACCGAAGTGCTTGAGTTCATGCGGAAAATGATCGCAGGTAACGAACAGCAGAACAACCGGAACACCAAGATTTTCTATAAAGGCCGGTTTGTAAAATACCCGTTCGAGAACGGCCTGTCCGATCTCCCGGAGGCCGACCGGTTCTTCTGCATCAACGAATTTGTAAAGACCCTTATTGCCGTTGAGAAAGGAACGGTCCCTGCCCCGGTCTCGTTTAAAGACTGGATCTACTATACGTTTGGGAAAGGCATCGCTGAATGCTACATGGTGCCGTACAATGAAAAGATATGGAAATTCCCGACCGACAAAATGTCCCGGCACTGGGTGGACGGCCGTATCCCCCGGCCACCGGTTGAGGACGTAATCAAATCGGCAATCGGGATAACAACCGAGGGCTACACGCACCAGTCGGTCTTCTGGTACCCGCTTGACGGGGGAATCGAGGCGCTTGTAAAAGCAATCGCCCGGCCTATCGAGCAGTTAATTAAAACAAATTTCAAAATCACGTCAGTCAGAAAACAGGGAACCAAATGGGTAATCAGCAACGGATCGGAAAAGATCGAAGCGGACCGGATCATCTCGACCATCCCGGTCCAGCACCTGTTTTTAGCGCTTGACAATATCCCGCAAAACGTCCAGGCTGCCTGCAACGCCCTGACCTATAACTCGCTTGTCTGCGTTAATGTCGGCGTGAAAGGACCGGTCCCGGATTATTCGTGGCTCTATGTCCCTGACCCGGCGCTCGGGAAAACCAACCGGATCTCGTTTCCCTCGCACTACAGCCGGCATGTCGCATTGGAGGGAGAGAGTGCGATCCTTGCCGAGATCACGCACCAGCCCGGCGACAACGTATCGCATATGAGCGACGAGGAACTGATCGCTGAAGTCACCGGTACAATTGAGGCAATGCACCTTGCCACACGCGACCGGATCACATATGTTTCTGTTGCCCGCCAGCCGTTAGCGTATGTCGTATACGACCTCGATTACCAGAAAAATATTGCAACTGTCCGCGATTACTGCACGGCACAGGGCATCCCGCTTGTCGGCCGGTTTGCCCAGTTCGAGTACCTTAACATGGACGGATGCCTGCGAAGTGTTATGGATTTTGTAAAATCGTATCCGGCATAATAGATCAGGATTTTCTTTTTTGGCATCACGCTTAATAACCGCAAGCGTGAAAAAAGTACAGGAGTATTCATAAAGACCCATGATATCCGTTATTGTGCCGTCATTCAACGAAGAGGCAAATATCGCCCAGTGCCTCGTCTCGCTCTCGCACCAGACAATAAACAAAAGCGAATACGAGATCATTGTCGTTGATGGCGGGTCAACGGACAAGACCTGTGAGATTGCCCGCAGGTACGCGGACATGGTCTTTATCCAGACCAGCAAAAAGGTCGGCGGGGCAAGAAACGATGGCGTCATGGCGGCAAAAGGGGATATTATTGCCACTACCGACGCTGACTGCATCCTCCCCCCGGACTGGCTTGAATGCATTAAAAACGATTTTTCCGATACGGCTGTCGTGCAGGTTTATGGCCCGGTCTACCCGATTGAGGAGGGTTTACAAAACCAGTTCTCGCTTATGCTTGCAAACACCTTCTCCCGTGTCGGGTACTACAGCCGGACGTTCTATTACACGCTTGGCTGCAACACCGCGTTCCGCAAAGATGCATTTGTAAAAGCCGGGATGTACCGGTGCATTGACGCTGGGGACGACCTTGAGATCGCGATGCGGTTAAAAGACCTTGGGAAGATCCTGTTTGACGGGAAATTAAAGGTCGGGTTTTCCATGCGCCGCTACCAGCAGTTCGGGACACTCAAGTCACTCTATGAGTGGTTCTATATTGTCGCACACGGTGGGGAGACGCAGAAGTACGCGTACTCGCAGAAAAAATACAAGTGACCACCGGGCCAGTATTTTATTTTGTGAAATATGATTATGACGAGCGAAGGAAAAATGCCGGAAGACCAAAAGCCGGTTTTTATCCGTGACCGGATTGCCGCGTTTGAAGACAGCGCATTTGCCCGGCTGCTTGGCATGCACATTACCGAAGCCCGCGACGGTTACGCCCGCGTCGAGATGGACTGCGTCGGGAAGTTAAACCCCCACGGTGTTGCGCACGGGGGCGCCATCTTCTCGCTAGCCGACCATGCCTTTGGCATCGCATCCAACTGTGGCGAGATTGATTATACGGCAGTTTCTGTCCATATCCAGTATATTGTGCCAGCAAAAGGCCGGCTTGTTGCGGTCGCAGAACGGGTTGCCACAAACACGACCTGCGACACGTTCCGCGTGAAAGTGACGGAAGGCGACCGCACGGTCGCGCTCTTTGATGGTACCGCATTCAGGCTTTCGCCGTAAGTGCGTTATTTAAAAAATTTTTTTTTGGGGAAATATTACTTCGTTTTTCCCGCGCACATCCCGTCACATCCTGTGGATTTATCTCCTGATAGTTTCTCATACTGCCGTATGACTGTTGAAAAGACAGCAGTGGCTGCGGTCGCCGGGCTCATGGCGCTTGCAGCTCGCACCGCGCCAAAGGGTAGGGGACAGGATACTATCCTCGTGCGGGTACTTACTACGACAGAAATAAAAAAACTCTCCCGTGCGATGACAAAATACGGCGAGACGCATGAAAACGCCGGGTTCTTTTTGCGCGATGCAAAGAACATTGCCGCAAGCGATTCCTGTGTTATTATCGGTGCTGCGGGAAAGCAGGCGACCGGGATCAACTGCGGGGCGTGCGGGTACGCGTCATGTGCGGCATTCACAAAAGCCGCCCACGGGCCGGTGGCAAAAAAGAGCAAAACGCCCTTTGCCGGCCCGAACTGTGCCGTCCGGATGGCGGACCTTGGGATTGCCCTTGGTTCTGCGGTAAAGACGGCGCAGATCCACAACGTGGACAACCGGATCATGTACAGCGCAGGCTCAGTCGCGCTTGACCTTGGTTTTGCCGGAAAAGACTGTACCGTTGCATACGCGATCCCGCTCTCAGCGTCGGGGAAAAATATTTTCTTCGACCGGACTACATAAACGGTGAAATGCTATGCCTTTCATGAAAATACGCGGCGGAGATCTCGATCTTGTGGAATACGAGTTCAAGTCCTTCCTTCCCGGCGAGATCACAAAGACGCTCGGGTTTGAAAAGAACACCTACAAGCTGAAACCAAAAAAAGGGAAAGTGTTTGTAAAAGCCCCGGCCCGGATACACCTGTCGGTGCTCGACATGAACCGGTTTGCCCCGGACCATGCGGGAGGCGGCGGGATCGGGTTTGCCATCCAGTGCTACTGCTCCGCTGAAGTCGAATGCACCAAAAAAGGCATCGTGATCGATTATAACCGGGCGGATATTGTCAAAAATTTTGTTGCGGTTTTTTCTAAGGCCGTGGGATACACCGGCGGGTTTAAGATCAAAGCGACCGATCATGAACGCAAGCATGTCGGTCTTGGATCGACAAGCACGGTCATGATTGCCGTGGCGACGGCCTTAAATGAGGCAGTCGGCGCCCCGCTCACAAATGCCGAACTGCGCCGGCTCATAGGTCATAACTATGTCGAAGAAACAGCAGACGGCTCTATCGCGTTTGGCTTTGAGACCGGCGTCGGACCGGCGGCAAGCACGTATGGCGGAATGGCAGTTATGGGTGACGAGCTCGTGCTTGTCTATCACCATCCGTTTGCAGAAGGACATAATGTCTTTATTGTCGTCCCGCCGACAGACATATCTTCAGCCGGCACAAAGGAGTTTGACCTTCTGATGAACCGGGCCCGGTCGCTTGACTACCGGGACAGGGAGCTCAAGGCATATTTCTTCATGATGGACTTTATCCCGGCACTCGAACGCGGGGACGTAAAAAAGGTTGGCGACGTTGTCTGGGAGATTGAATTCCGGGGATCAAAACGTGCCGAAGTCGAGCACCACAGCTACCGGATCTACCAGTATATGAGCATGCTGCGGGAAACCGGCCTTGAATTTGTCGGGATGAGTTCGGTCGGGCCGTCAATTGCAATTGTGACAAAAAAAGACCGGAAAGCAATCCAGAAAATCCTAAAACCCATCGGTCTTGAGATTGCAATTGAAACAAAGGTGGATAATATCGGCCTGACCGTTGAGTGGAAGAAATAATTACGATTTTTTTTACCAAACCACGTTTTTTCCGACAGTATCCGTATAGAAATGAATCTCTTTAGAACGGATAATACAAGATGAACGAAAAATGTGGAAACTAAAAAACGCGAGTCTTATTTTAGTCACAATTATTTTTTAATTAGTGAGAGGAGACCCGGTACTGCCCTTTGGGCACGGCAATCTCGAATTTTGCCCCTTTGCCCGGCGTGCCGGTCTCCCGGATAGTAATGCCCGTGAGGGAGAGGATTTCTTTTGTAAGGAACAGACCAAGCCCGGTATTCTTCCCAAAACCGCTCTCAAAAATCCGCCCCTTTTCATCGGCAGCTACCCCTATCCCGTTATCCTCCCATATGACAACAAGGTCGCTTGCTGACATTGTTACAGACACCCCGATTCTGGTCACATGCCGTCCGTGGCGGATTGAGTTATCAAGGAGGTTTGAAAAAATCTTTTCAAGCATCGGATCCGCAAACACCTTTACATGGCGGATGTCGGCATTCAGTGAAATGTGTGACGGGACACGCGTACGGGGCATTACAGCATCCAGTTCAATCCACTGCGCCTGGCGGGTTCCAAGTTCCTGGTAAATCCGGTTGAATTCAATCTGCGATTGTATCTCCGTGACCAACGATTCAATTTTTTCAAAATACCCACTGAGCGCGGGATCATCGGCTTTTATTTCTGCGAGTTTCAGGTATCCAAGAACACCAGTTAGCTTGTTGCGGACATCGTGCCGTGTGATTCCTGAGAGCAGGCTGAGCTGGTGGTTTGCCCGGCTAAGTGCTCCTTCGGCTTTTTTTCGTTCGGAAATATCCTGGTTCACACCATGGATCTTGATGGTGCGGCCGTCAGTGTCTTTTGTAATCCCCACGCACATTTCAATGTACCGCACCTCGCCATCGCTGCGGATAATACGGTATTCCCTCGTTGACACATAATCCGGATCGGTTGTCATCCGGGTTTTTTCGTCTTCTTCCAGAAGGATGTGAAGATCTTCCGGGTGTACAATTCTTTGCAGGTATTCTTCTGCGGTCATCTGCCTGATGCCTTGTTGCTCCATATTCGTACCATAGAGACTGGAAAAACGGTTATCAAAAGTCAGGATACCGGTACGGATATCGCATTCCCAGGTAACAAGATCTGCAAGGTCCATCGCATCGGCAAGTTTACGCTGGTTCTGCCGCAAAGCTTCTTCTGCCAATTTTTTATCGGTAATATCATCCATATGGACCATGACAAGGTCCGGAGGGACAAACGCCGCAGTCGTATGGATCAATCTACCTGGCAGGAAATGCTCAGAGACGACCTCCGCTGAGATCACTGTCCTGTCGTTATAACACCGCCTGATTCCGGATACAATCTTCGGGCGGTCTTCATAAAGCCCGGTTACGGACGTTCCAAGGTAGGTATTTGCTCTCCCATCTGTGAGCGCCAGCGCTGCCTTGTTGCAGTCGATAAAAACAAAATCATTGTCACGGTACTGGTAGGTGAAGATGGCCAGGGGATTGTTCTCGTACTGCTCCCGGAACCGGATCTCGCTCTCCTTCCATGCAATTTCTGTCTCTTTTTCCTCGGTGACATCCCGTCCTACCGACTGGTATTCGATAACGTTCCCGGATGCATCAAAAATTGCACGGTCACTCCACCACTGCCACCGTAATGTACCGTCCGGCATAATGATCCGGTGTTCGATACGGTCAATCGGATGATCCGGCGTCAGGGATGAAAAGAATTGTTTCACGCGTTTTTGATCTTCAACCGGGATCTCCGGCTGGAACCGGTGCCCGACAATATCATCGCGGCTCTTGTTGAAATACCGGCAATACGCTTCATTGACAAAGATATGCTTGCCATCCGGTAAAAACCGGGAGATAAATTCCGTCTGATCTTCGACCACATTACGGTACCGCTGCTCGCTTTCTTGTAAGAGGCTCCGGCTTTTTGCAAGTTCGTTATAATTCCGCCTCAGTTCTTCTTCACCGGCAGTGAGTTGTTCGTATGCTGCATGAAGGTCCTCATTCTTCCGGATAATCTCATTTTCAGTAGTTTTACGGTCTGTGATATCGGAACACATGGCAAAAGATCCGCGATATGTGCCATCCGGATCCATAAGAGGGGTCGCGGATATTTGCATCCACCGGATTTTTTTGTCTTTTGTTACATACCGGCGCTCGTACCGGCCGCTCTTCCCGGTCCTGCGTTCCTCTGTCCGGATGGAATTTTCAGGTAAATCTTCTGCCACCAGAAAAAGGTTAATGTCTTTTTCGAGCATTTCCTCCGGCATACAGCAGTGCATTTCTGCCATTTTACGGTTGACATACGTAATTTTGTTGTTTGCGTCAAGCTGAAAGATTCCTTCGT
Organism: Methanoregula sp.; assembly: GCA_035353675.1. Lineage (GTDB taxonomy): Archaea > Halobacteriota > Methanomicrobia > Methanomicrobiales > Methanospirillaceae > Methanoregula. The sequence goes on from DAOQAA010000029.1 coordinate 9,835, forward strand.
CAGTCGTCTCGACAATCCTGCGATACCGTTCTTCGCTCTCCCGAAGTGCTTCCTCAGCTTCTTTGCGTTTCGTGATATCGATGCCGATACCAAGTACTGCCTGCTGGTTATTGCCGACTGTGGTAAAAGGCACTTTTGTGGTCTGGAAAACGCAGGTGTTTCCGTCGGGGCCAGTATAGAAATCCTCTCCAACATACTTGGTAGTCCCTGTTGCAATGACTTCGCGGTCTTCGTCAAGCATACGCTTTAGCCGGCCGGAATTCTCATCTAACGACGCCTGAGAATGTCCGATAATATTTTCGACATCAGTATTGTATAACCGTGCAACCGCCTTATTTGCCAGCAGGAAATTTCCGTTTTTGTCTTTTGCAAAAATCAGATGGGGAACAAGATCGATTATCTGCCTTAGCTGTGCCTCGTTCTGTTTCAGCGATTCTTCCGCGCGCCTGCGCATGACAGCGTAATGAATTTTATTTGAAAGCTCGGCAAACTGGCTTTTGGGCTCGCCGCCTTTCTGGAGATAGAAATCCGCACCTTCGTTTAGCGCCTGGATGACAATCTCTTCACGTCCCCGCCCGGTAAAGAGGATGAACGGGATTGTCTTTTTTGATGCCCGGATTCTTTTTAAAAATTCGATCCCATCCATTTCCGGCATCTGGTAGTCGGAAATGATAGCGTCGTAGTCTGTGGTATTAAGGAGTGAAAGTGCTTCACGCGCAGAAGTGATTGTGTCAACAATGAACTGGCCGCCTTGTTCAAGGAACATTTTACCGATTTCAAGCAGGCCGGGTTCATCATCGATATAGAGAATCCGAAACATTATGCATCGCTTTTGAACCAATAATGTTAGCGGGCAACCATATTTACAATTTCGATCCGGGAAATTATTCGATATTCCGGCTCTTGCAGAAACGTACATGAACCAATCGGGTCCATGTCCGTTTCAATAGAGCAATAAATTCAGTGTCCTTCCGGTTTTTGCTTCTTTTTCAGGGCCTTGACAATCCCGGCAATGATGACAAGCACTGACCCTGCGGTCATCAGGATAACAAAAATGAGAAACAAATTCATGTTTTCCTGTATGATGGAAAATGAACCAATGTAATACCCGCCAAGCACAATGATGAGCGTCCATGCGATTGCCCCGGACACATTATAAAAAAGGAATTTACGGTATCTCATTGATCCGACACCGGCAAGGAATGGTGCAAGCGACCGTATAATCGGCACAAACCGGACAATAAAGATAGTCGCGCCGCCATATTTCTCAAAATACGAATACGTCTGGTCGATGTACTCTTTTTTCAGGATATTCGGGAACCGTTTCTGGAAAACGTTCAGCCCGAGATAATTCCCCAGCCAGTAATTGACCGTATCTCCAAGTATCGCCCCAAGGATATACACCACAATCAGCATCTCAAGGTTCATTATGCCGCTTGCGGCGAGTGCCCCGGATACAAAAAGCAGGGAATCTCCGGGTAAAAATGGCATGATGACAAGACCGGTTTCAAGAAAAATAATAAAAAACAGCAGGAGATAGGTCCACATGCCATAACTCTGCATGACACCCGCCAGGTTCTGGTCAAGATGAAGAAATAGATTGAGGATTGTTTCTATCATGAATAATACAGTTATTTGGAAAACTGTCTATATCAACTATCAGGTGCCGCCGGATATGTTCTTTGTCCGGGAGTCATTATGCTACCTTAAAGCGTAAAAATGTCCAAATCAGATATTAAGATAACAAATTATTTTTCCGGAGATTACCATGACGATTACACAAAAGATCATTCAACCCCATATTTTGTTTGGAGTTCTCTGTCTCGCACTTTTCCTCATTTTGCCGGTCCAGGCATTCACAGCAGATTCCCTGACAATTACAATCGCAAAAAACGGTGATGCCACGGCTTCGTTTAAATATACACTTGAAGGAGTTATTGAAAATGCCATCCCTGAGTCCCTGCTCCAGGAACAACTGGTAAAAGGACTGGCAACCAGTTCAGAGCCTCCTGAGGTCCTCTCATTTGACAAGTCAGGGGCAAACCTCTACCTGAAAAAATTCGCTGTCATAAGCGATGTCCCGACCGGGACGGAATACCAGACTGCATCCATGGATTTTAAAAAAGCCCAGATTGCCCTTGAAAATTCTGCCGTAAGCTCTGTTATCACCGCTGATTTTTCCCCGAAAGTCACAACGGTTACGTTCCCTGACGGCTATTCACGCCAGATTACAGATTCATCAGTGCTGCCGAGCCTGAGACATACGGTAATCGATCCGACAAAAGCGCAGTCGGCACAGGCAACACAGGCAGTTCAGACGATAAATGAACCAACATCCGGTGCGATTACAGTCAGTTCTTCTCCGGAGCATGTTCGCGTTTACATTGACAACACCTATGCCGGGGAGAGTCCTGAAACGTTTTCCGATATCGCCCCGGGAGAACACGCGGTTATGCTTGAATCAGATGGTTTTGTATCCGTTACAAAGACAGTTACGGTAAAAGCCGGCGAAACAACGACAATTTTTGAGTCATTGAGTTATGCCGAAACCCCCACAAAAAAATCCGGGGTACCGGGTATGGGTGTGATAATTGCAATTCTCGCGCTTGCCGGTGTGGGAATGGCAGTCCTGCGCAGGAAGTAATCCCATTTTTATTTTCAAAGTTGCCTGTTCGATACCAGTTTGGGTGATAACTGGCGCATCTTTTTCCCCAAAAAAGACCCCCCGACAATTCCTGCCTTTGTCACTAATATCAACAGAGCAGGCCCTGTCAAAACCCTCTTTTTCATAACTGCCCCCCACCTAATGCGGATGCTGGAGGGAGTGTCATGCTTTGCAACAGAACCTAATGTGGGGAGATGGGGGTCACCCCTGATTCACATTGTCCTGTGAGTCACCCCCTCCATATAGCATGAAAGGTGACCCCCACCCTTTGATAAGGAAGGTGGGGGTCACATCAATTCTCCGGAAAAGTTGGAAGGGGGGTGGGGGTCCCGGATTATTTCTAAAGCGATAGGTATACCCCCTCCCAAAAAGAAAATAGTTGACACAAGAGAATTCCCGGGTTATAAATGGGGGTTTTACAAAGCTAAAATTTTACAAACGTCGCGGTAATCTCGGCCCGGGGGAGCGGCTTCCCGCGTACAGTCATTGTCCAGCGCCGGGTGAAACACTCACTGGTTTTTAATTCAGAAAAAAGCGTCTGCACCTCTTCTTC
>DAOQAA010000029.1:13152-26212 GCA_035353675.1 Methanoregula sp.
GTCAGGTTCATGACATCGCGGTACGGGATAACGCCAATCAGGTGATTATCGTCATCCGTGACCGGCAGTGCCCGAAAATTATATCTCGCAAATTCCTGCGATGCCTCTTTTAAGGTGCTTTCTGCGTTTAAGGTGATCACCATCTCGATCATAATATCGGACAGCTTAGCCTTGTCATCCGCGCTTAATAATTCCTTTAAATCAATGACGCCAAGCAGCCGGTCACTGCTGTCAACGACATAGATATACATGACGACATCTTTTCCCCGGGCGTGTCCGGGATAATCGTTCTGCACGTACTCAACGGTCGTATCCGGCAGGAATTTTAGGATCTTCTGGGTCGTATAATGGATCACTTTCTCTTCCTGTTTTTCCATGATCGCCTGGGCTTTCCGGGCATTGTCCGGATGTATCGCGGAAAGGATCTCTGCGGCATCCTCATGAGGGATAACTGACAGGACATCGGCTGCCTGCCCCGGCGTCATCATGTTGATCAGGGGCACGACTCGTCCGGTGTCCAGCGACGCAATGATATCACGCTGGACATTTGGCTCGATCTCTTCTAGCGTATCAGATGCCTGGGCGGTTTCAAGCGACGAGAAAACCGCGAGCCGCTGGTCATGATCGAGTTCTTCGATAATGTCTGCCAGATCGACCGGGTGGATCTCTGCAAGCGTTTCTTTTAAGACAGTGAGTTTGACATCACCCTTGAAACTGCTGATATGGGTGGGCAACGGCTGGACATATTTCCACGAAATGGTCGAATCCCCTTTGGTCTCCTTGTCCCCGGGTGCCGGAAAGAGCCGGCCAATCGCCCCAAACCCGAACCTGCGCAGCCGGGCTTTCCGGCTTGTGTCCACCTCGGTTACATAGAGCCGTCCGTTCCGTTCAACAAGCCTTATATCATAGACTACTTCGACTTCCGCATCCTCAGTATCGAGCACTTTTTTGTCAAGAATATGGTCGCGTAAAAGAATTGCATCTTCAGCAGGAGCAGTCTCGAATTTTTTTATATCGCTGATATTGATAACAAACTGGCCCGGTTCAATACCTGTAACCTGTTCCCAGGGGACAAGCAGCGACGGGTCGCCAAACGGGCGGGATACGACAATGTATTTTACAACGGGAAACGTGCCCGTCTCTACAATAACAAGGTCGGACAACCGCCCGACTTTCTTACCCGACAAAATTACCTTTGCGTCCAGAAGTTCGCTTAAAAGGTAACGGGCATCCGGTTTTGCAGTTTTTGTTTCAGGCATTTCAGTCACAGGTTCACCTCCCGGCCTATCCTTCAGATTACCCCTTCCTGTAGCATCGTCCAGAATTTATAGCCCAGAAGCACTACAAGAATGATCAGGTATACCCGAAGAATTAGAAGCGCGAATTTTACTCCGCGTGACATTTTAATTTTCGGCGTGGCATATTTCCTGTTAATTTCGGTGATTTTATCAGTCCACCCCCGGATAATTCCGCCAGCCCTGATTCCAAAGATGTGTTCTATCCGGATCATACTATAAACCACCACCTGCTCCAAAGAGGCCCGGGAAGAGAGTCGATATACCAAACAGCGTCGAAAGGACAATAATTACTGCTACAATCACGATCCCGGCGATATTCTGTGCATGCGTGTTCTTGTATTTTCCCATTGTTTCCTCGTTATTGAGGAGCAGTATCAAAAACACCAGTGCTGCAGGGAGCAGGGTGACTGCAACCACCTGGACAAAGAGCGTAATGAGGACAAGCGGAGCTTCAGGTATGAGCACGACTGCCCCCGCTGTTAAGATTGCAAACAGGTAACAGGCATAGAACCACGGCGCTTCACGGATCTTAAAGTTGAGTGAATGCGCCCAACCGAATACTTCCCCAAACGCCCATGAACTTGATAGCGAGATGCAGATTGCTCCAAGGAACCCGGCATCAAAAAGGCCGATAGCAACAAATGTCCCAAGCCAGGGGTCAATCCCCATCATGATCGTCGCTGCCTGCGCCGCACTGTCAACCTGCATGCCATAAAGAACGGTTCCACTGACGATAACAACAAATATGGCAACAATCACGGTAAACGCCGAGCCGATAAGCGTGTCCATCTGCCCAAACGGGATGTCTTTTTCTTTCATGCCCTTATCGACCACCGCGCTCTGCTGGAAAAAGATCATCCACGGGGCAATGGTCGTCCCGATATTTGCCATTAAAAAGAAAAATAGCGTGTTGTCCAGTCCGCCGGGAAAATGCGGAATAAATCCCTGCCCGATAACTTCACCCACAGACGGGTGAACGAGAAACGCTGCCGGGATGTAAATAAGGTTGAGCACCGCAAAGACAATCGCAATCTTTTCCCATGTCCAGTACCGTCCCTGGAGCACCATAAGCAGCATGACGACCGTGACAATCGCAATGGTAAATACCGGCGGGATATGGAAGATGCTCATCGCTGCGGTCATACCTATAAATTCTGTAATGAGCGTAAGCCAGTTTACAAGCGTAAGATCGAGGAACGAGAACCAGCCCCAGAACGGACCGAACGCATCAAAGATTGCCTCCGCATGGCCTCGCTTTGTGACTGCGCCAAGCCGGACTGTCATTTCCTGCACGACATAGGCCACCGGCAGGAGCAACAGCAAAAACCAGATGAGACTATAGCCATACGTGGCCCCGGTAACAGAATATGTGGTGATACCCCCGGCATCATTGTCTGCAAGCATGACAATGAGACCCGGGCCGGCAAGCAGTAAGTAGATCTTGAGCGCCTTTATAAAACGCCGGTACTTGTAAAAAAATGTCGAACCCAAATCCATATGGCGCCCTCTCCTTTCCCCCCTCCTCCGGTTACATTACAGTACTATCCCTCCGTTCACCCGACCGTTACGGCGATGAGCGTTAAAAACAGTTCTACTTTGATACAATGGCTTTAAAGGGGTAATAAAATATCCCTCAAAATTATTTGTTCCTGATCTGCTGCAATAGTTACTGCGTAGGTGCCGCACATACAACGGTATTTTCCGGCACTTTAATCAGCAGGATTTGTACCCGTCAGCGGGTGCATTGAAGAATAATTAGTTACAACAAGATACACAGATACTAAAATAAAGGATAAAAAATCCCGCTGGAAACATTTGGGATTATCATTTTCATGAGAGGTGCACGAAATGCTGGATATCAGGTTTGTACGGGCAGGCCCGGAGATCGTGAAAGCCGATTTGCAGAAACGCAATGCTCCGGAAAAGATGGCATGGGTAGACGAGATCCTCGCAAAAGATGCGCGGTCCCGCGAGCTCAAAGTACAGACCGATGAACTGCGGTGCCGGAGAAATACAATCGCACGCGAAATTAATGAGGCACGCAAAGCTGGAAAAGACCTCTCGGCCCTTAAAACTGAGGCCGCAGAACTCCCGAAAAAGATCAGGGACAATGACGCCGAACAGGAAGAGATTACAAAAATAATAAAGACACGGCTCATGCGTCTTCCCAATATCCTGCACGAGAGCGTGCCACAGGGAAAAGACGATACTGAAAATGCTGAGATCCGGCGCGTCGGCACCCCGCGCACGTTTGATTTCGAGATAAAAAACCACGGGCTGCTCGCCGCGGACAATGGATGGGCAGATTTCGAGCGGGCGACAAAAATCTCCGGCGCAGGGTTCTATTTCCTGAAAGGAAACCTCGTCCTCCTGGACCTTGCGCTCCAGCGTTTTGCCCTCGATTTGCTTGAAAAGAAAGGGTATACTCCGGTCATCCCGCCGTTTATGATCAACCGGAACTCGTACGAGGGCGTCACGGATCTTGACGATTTTGAAAAGGTCATGTACAAAATAGACGGTGATGATGCGTATCTTATTGCGACAAGCGAGCACCCCATCGCTGCGATGTACCAGGACGAAATTTTCGAAGAAAAAGACCTGCCGCTGCGCCTTTGCGGTCTCTCTCCCTGTTTCCGCAGGGAAATTGGCGCACACGGGCTTGACACAAAAGGGCTTTTCCGTGTCCACCAGTTCACGAAGATCGAGCAGTTTGTCTTCTGCAAACCCGAGGACTCATGGCAAATCCATGAAGAACTCCTGGCAAATGCAGAAGAAGTGTTCAAACAACTCGAACTCCCCTATCACGTGGTAAACATCTGCACCGGGGATATCGGCACGGTTGCTGCAAAGAAATACGATATTGAAGCATGGATGCCGCGAGAGAATACCTACAAGGAGGTAGTCTCCTGTTCCAACTGTACTGCGTACCAGGCAGCAAGCCTCAATATCCGGGTGCGGGACAAGGAGAATTTTGAGTCCAAGAGATTTGTCCACACATTAAACTCAACAGCAATTGCCACGTCACGGGCACTGAGGTGTATCCTTGAAAATTACCAGAACAAGGACGGCTCGGTGACAATCCCGAACGTCCTCCGGAAGTACATAAACGACCGGGAATTCCTGTAATCATCACGGCACAATTTTTTTTATTTTTTTATTGGACTTTTTTTAAAAACAAAACTTCTGATAAATACTTATTTACTCATAGATAAACCAACAGTTAACAGCGAACGTGGTATTTATGGGATATCCCGACTTGAAAAGTGATGAATCCATCATTCTGACCGCACAGTACATCAAGGTTAAGTCTGTGCCGTTCGAACTGGTGCTCACCAACCGCCGCCTTATCGTTATCGACAGTGAAAGGAACACTGCCCCTACCCAGCAGATTCCGCTGGTCACAATCAGGAACGTAACGATGGGGGAGAATGCAATCCGCGATCCCGTCATCACGCTGACCATCCTTACAGATACAGCGGATACGCGGGAACTTGCGCTTACATTTGCCATGCAGACCGCCGGTGACCGTAAACGCGAAGCAGCGGAATGGGCAAAGACGCTGAAAAAATATATCGCCGAGGCGGCTTCGAGGCCGGCTGAACCGGTGCAGGCAGTCTCCCCGACAGAACCCTCACGCCCCGAACATATTGCAAGCCAGGGCATAAAAAAGAAGATCGAGATTTCCCGCCCGATAAAAAAGATCACGGTAGACACAAGCAACCTGCCGCCAAAACCGGTTGAGACTTCTTCGCTTCCCGAAGGTTCGTTCTGCTGCCGGTGCGGGAACCGCATTCCCGAAGGCTCATCATTCTGCAACCGGTGCGGAACCCCGGTTGTTGCCGCAGGAGAAGTACCGACAAATACCCCGGCACCTGCGCAGATCTCCATCTCACCTGCGGGTGCAGCCGGGTCTGGTGACCGTAAGGGCAGGCCCATTGAACAGATCATCCATTCAATCGAGCCCCTGATTGAGGACTCAGTGCCCCGCACAACACCTGCACCGGCAATACCTGAACCGGTAGCGGCTCCAGTGGAAGCACCCGCTGAAGCTTCACCAGCAGCCCCGACTGAAACCACCCCGGGACCTGCGCAGGAAGGGACGACAGCGCCGGAAGCTGCACCGGCAACCCCACAGGCAACAACTCAGGAGACTGTCCCAACCGCAGCAACAGCCCCGGCACCTGCCGCCGCTCCCGCTGACGCAGCAGCACCAGCTGTACCACCAGTGCCTCCGGTCCAGCAGTTACCACCGGTACCTGAAGCGCCAAAGAAAAAGAGTTCCAAAGTCCTTACCCTCGCGATCATCGCTGTTGTAATCATTGCAATTGCCGTTGGTGGTGTGCTGGTGATGAAAAACCTGCAGAAAGCTCCGGCAGTTACACCCGTAACAACCACCATTCCAACAACGGTTGCCACTACAATCCCGACCACAAAACCGACAACGGTTGCTACAACAGTCCCGGCAACGGCAATACCGACAACCGTCCAGTATATTATCCCGCAGACCGGTGTCTGGGTCGAAATAATTTATGACAAGACCTACACCGGGCAGGTAGGCATGCCGGGCGGATTGATCACGGTGTCCGATACAGGCGATCATTTCTATTCGATCCCAACGAGTCAGGGAACTGTTGCTGTTTCCGTGAAAAAGACAGATGGTTCGGCAAGTGAGCTCAAGGTCATAGTCTACAAAGATGGTACCGCATTAAAGACCGCGACAACGAGTACGCCAAGAGGCAGCATTGACCTGCAGTATTCAATTACGACCCCTACACCTACCTCAATCCCGGCAACTGAAACCGTGAAAGAATCCGAAACCGCATCAGAATCAGCAACACCGGTTACAACAGAATCGTCAGGTTCTACAACAAAAACCGGGGTAACCATTACAAACAGCACAGCCTGATGACCATACCATAAAAATTTTTTATTTTATTGCGCCCGTTTAATGCAATTGACGGCGTGCGACAAAACATAAAATCTGTAAAAGGGGTGTAACCTTGAAACACCGGAATTTGTATACTGGAATTCTCTTGTTTTTTGTGATCGCCTGTGCGACCGCAGCAGCCGGGTCAGCCCAGACCTATCTGGGAAATACCGTCAAACTCTCTGGATACTGTTATACCAGTCCAACAGTCTACCTTTTTTTAACCGGGCCAAATCTCCCGTCAAACGGCGTGGCGCTCGACAACCTTAACCGCCGGGCGGACGAGGGCGGGTTTACCACAGTAAGTGTTGACGATAACGATCACTGGGAATATGACTGGGGCACCAGTTCACTTGGCGGGGGACTCGATGCCGGGACGTATACGGTCTGGGCTGTAAACTCCCCAAACGATCGTTCACACCTGGGCACGGCAGAATATAGTACCATATCGGTTACCCTGGGAAAACCAGGTATCAGTGTTGACACCCCTGCAGTTCCCGGAAGTCTCGACCTCCGGTCGATGCCGGACAACGTATCAGTCACGGTAAATGGCGATTACAAGGGACGGACACCACTGACAATATCCGGCCTCAATCCTGGAAAGTATACTATCACGTTCTCCCGGTTCGACTACGAGAAATTCTCCACACCGGCAACGGTTGAATCCGGCGCGATTACCGAAGTGACTGCAAACCTTGTCCCGAAAACCGGCACCCTTGTGATTAACACAAGCCCCACCGGCGCACAGATCCTTTTGGACGGAAACAATATCGGCGTATCCCCGATCACGCGCACGAACCTTGCCGCAGGCAACCATACGGTTAACGCGACGCTCGAAGGATATATCCCGGTCGAAACAGAAGTGCGGGTGATAGCCGATCAGTCGGTTACAAGCACCATCGAACTTGAAAAACCTGCTATGGTAGTCCCCGGGATCACCACACCTGTGCCATTACCGGTAACAATTGCAGCATGTACCTGTGCAGTCCTGCTTTTTGCGTTCTGTCGCCGGCGTAACGAACCGTAAAAAGTAAGGTATATTCCACGTTCCGGGGGATATCCGGGACGTCTTCTTTTTTTTTAGGCCTTTCCTGATTAGTTATCGAACAATTGCCTGGCTGAAATATCCGCCGGTTCAGGACGTATGCTAAAACTCCCGGTACAGGAACCATCCACCAAGCATGATCAGGAATATGGATACAATCCATGGCCACAGGTATTGGGGAGCAAAAATTATCCCGATACCGATGAGGATCAGGAACGTTCCGATCAGGGCAAGAAAACTACGGGGACGGGTATCGGTTTTGCAGGTACCGGCATCACCGGCAGGTTCAGGTGCAGGTTTTACGAGCATTGCCCCGGCAAAGCCAAACCCCAGCCCTATTAAAATACCGGCTGACGGATAACCGGCAAGCAGCCCGATCCCAAGACCCAGAAAAATACCGGCAGGGATCAGCATGTGCCGGCCATGCCCCCGGTACTCCGCGTTATCTGATCTCTTATTACCTTTGCCTGCTGCCATATACTGTCGTTTGTAAAAGATGAAAGATAAATAATATGCAGGTACGTCAGCGGTTTTCAATCGTATGGCTTGCACTTACTCAATAGTCAGGGCATCAAAATCGTATGAAAGGAATATCCCACTAAACTTATCTGAAATGTTTTAAAAATCAGATTGTGTCCATCGGGATAAAAACAAACAAAAAGATTTTCTCCGGGAGGTTCGGAAACCTCCGTAATGATTCTCTTCATTTTCTCATAACAAACAAAGCCAGCCCGGCAAGTCCGATAATTCCGGCAACCGGAATAAAGAATAACGGGAATTCAGGGACCGGTTTATCTACTGGCGGGAGTTTTGAACTGTCGTAACAGAATATGACATGGCTGATTCCGGAGGGTTTGTCGTTCTTTGAGTTGATAGGCGTGCTTAAGTGTGTATCACTCCGTACGCTTCCGCTGTAAGTATATACATCGGCTCCATCGCCACCCTTCATAATAACACACATGACATCGAAATTCGAGGTCCAGTTTATCGCACATTTATCGTCGCACCCGGCAGCCTTGAATGATTCAACATTCACCCACCAGGTCTGGTTGCTGTTGAGATAGTACATACCATTATACTGGCCGTCTTCAATTTTGAGTTGCGTACATGAACTGCCACATACATCAGCGCATGTAGGATTTCCTGTAACATTCAGCGGAACGACCCCGTTTCCAGAGGTTAACCCCGGAAGCCAGACGGGTTTACCGTTGTCACCGGATTTTGCCATTACAGCCCCGGTCATAAGCATCAGGCAAAAGAACCCCACAATCACAAATACTATTGAGCGCCGCATCATTTTCCCTTCCTCGCAGTTAATGCACACTTTTACATCAAAACTGCCCGTAAGGATCTATAAAAGGTTCATTATATAATTGGTCGCCATGCACCGCTGCATTGCATCATTTTCCCCGGTTCGAACCGTTTTTTTTCATTATTTAATGATCATCAAAAATCAAGGAAACCGGTTGTTCACAGGAATATATCTGAAATTTCCGGCCGGAATTTCTGATAATGGCGGGGGTTAAATTTTTCAATCCTTTGGATTGGCGATTATAATCCAAAAATAACCTGGCCAATACAATTCCATACAGCGGATTACAGCCCCAAAAATAACAGGGATCGTCTTCTTACCCCCCGGCAGCCGGGGGAAACAGCGCGATAAGATCGCCATTATCAAGAGGGGTGTCAAGCCCGGCAAGATACTGGATATTCCTGCCGTTTTTAAGGATATTTACAAGGTCCTTCAGGACTCCGGGACGGGAAAACAAAAGATCGTTTAATCCATTATATCGAAGGGAAAGTTCTACAAGAAGCGTACGGATTGTAGATCCGGCCACTATATCGATCGTGATCTGCGAATCCATTACTTCACGTAATGTTGCAAACGATTTGACGGTAATCGATATACGGTCCTGTGTTCCTGTCATGTTCATTTTAATTCAGCCAATACACCCGGGTCAAAAATTTATATTTCTTAAACGGATTTTTGATCACAAAACGGGGATGTTAATCAGCTTACAGCTGTTTTCGCACCGGTTCCCCGGGTAACATCCACGTAAGCAATATCAAGTTCCCGGAGTTTTTCGGCTGTCGGGACCCCGTTTTTATCCCAGCCTCTTAAAGCATAATACTCATCAAGCATCTCGTCGCGTTTCCATACAAGTCCTGCGGGTGCACCTTCTTTCAATGGTTCGTTTAAGAGACGGGACGGGAGCGTGTCATCGGCCCGGCCAAACCCGCGTTTGATATTGTATAACTTCTGGAGGTTCCAGATCCGTTCACCGATCCTTAAGAGTTCTGCCGTATCGATCTTCATGCCAGTGGTTGCTGAAATAAGATCGGCATAATCCTGTGCGTCCAGCGCAAAGGAGGTAAACAGGCACATGCCCGAAGCGTCAATTGCTGCGGTCAGGTCCTGGAATGTTTTAACCCATTGCGGTTTTCCTTTTGTTGCGTAGGGGTCAAGTTTCTCTGGTGCCCCAAGGATTTCAGGAGAGATCATGTACCCGTATACATGGTCGCCCCCCCGGACTGATGTTGCAGTCGCAAGCCCGTACCCTTGTATTCCCCGTGGATCATATGCCGGCAGTTCCTGCTTTTTTGAACTCATGGAATACTCGGGATGGCCGTATCTTGTAGCAAACCGGAACGACCCTTCGGCAAGTTCATCGCCAATGCCTTCACGTTTTGCAATCTGCTCTACCAGTCCAAGCATCCCTTTTACATCGCCAAACCGGACCGGGTGACTGACATATCCCCGTTCAGCCATCTCCATCAGGCAGGCAATGGTCGCAGGTGTCGAAATTGCGTCAAGCCCGTACTCGTTACAGAGGTTGTTTGCCCGTGCCACTGCCTTGAGGTCATCGATCCCACAGTCCGGGCCAAAACCCCAGTCCGGTTCGTACTCCGGGCCTTCCCCGGATTCCCCTTCAAATTCGCAGACCCTGCCGCACTGCACGATGCAGGCATAGCAGCCCTTGGGTTTTTTCAGGATCGTTTTTGCCATTGTTTCACCGGATACTTTGTCCGCGTTAGCGAAATGGCCGGACTGGAAATTTCTGGTCGGCATGACATAGTTTTCGTTAATGATATTGACAAGAACGGCAGTGCCGTAATCATGAAGCGCTTTTGATATCCCGTTCTCTTCGATCTTCTGGCGCACGCGTTTTTTTACTGCTTCCAGCGCCGCTTCATCTGCCGGCTTAATGGGCAGGTCACCCCGGACTGCAATTGCCTTTAATTTTTTATAACCCATGACTGCACCGGCGCCTCCCCGGCCGGCAGCCCGGGTCTTTTCGTTGATAACGCATGCGTAGAGTACAAGTTTTTCTCCTGCCGGCCCGATACAGGCTACCCTGACACTCTTGTCATTGAGTTCTTCCACGATAGCATCGGTCGTCTGGCTGGTTGTTTTCCCCCACAGGTGCGACGCGTCCCGGAGTTCCGCTTTCCCGTTATCAAGCAGGAGATAGACCGGTTTTTCTGATTTTCCGGTAACGACAACCGCATCGAACCCCGCTTTTTTGAGTTTCCAGCCAAACGTCCCACCACTGTTGGAGCTTGCTGCCGCACCTGTAAGCGGTGCAATTGTCGAGATCTCGTACCGGTTGCCCAGCGGGATCCCGGTTCCTGTAAGCGGCCCGGTTGCATAGACAATGGCATTTTTCTCACTCATCGGTTCGGTTCCGGGATCAATCGTATCGGTCAGGATCCGGATCCCAAATCCACGCCCGCCAATGTACTTGTTCTTTAATTCCGCGGGCGTGGGCATGACTGTCACGTTTTTCGTTGACAGATCGGCATAGATCATGTTTCCTGCGTATCCATCCATGATAACCACCTCAACTTTTATCTGGTTCAGGCTATTTTGCCGGTACCATCCTTGCCATATCGGCTTCTACGGTTGTGTTTGGTTTAAGGTCATATTTCTTCACAAGCACATCAAGCACAGTTGGCGAGATAAACGCCGGGAGTTTTGGCCCGATAGTGATATCTTTTATCCCGAGGGACAACAGGGCCAACAGGACAAGAACGGCTTTCTGTTCGTACCATGCGATGTTGTAGGAGACCGGCAGTTCGTTGATGCCAACGCCAAATGCTTTTGCAAGCGCCTGGGCAATCAGGACAAGCGAGTACGAGTCATTGCACTGGCCCGCGTCGATCACTCTTGGGATCCCTCCGATTGTACCAAGATTAAGGGAATTGTAACGGTACTTGGCACAGCCTGCGGTAAGGATCACAGTATCCTTTGGCAGCGCCTCTGCAAATTTTGTGTAATACTCCCGCTCTTTTTGCCGGCCGTCGCACCCGGCCATTACAATAAACCGTTTGATGTCTCCGCTCTTTACTGCCGCAACAACCTTGTCCGCAATCTCAAGCACTGCCGTGTGACCGCAGCCGGTAATCAGATCTGCACCGCCAGAACCCGGATCCTGCGGGGGCTTTGCTGTTTTTGCCATTGCAATAACTGCCGAGAAATCTTTCCCGCCATCTGCTGATGTTGCGATATGCTTTACGCCCGGATACCCGGTAAGGCCGGTTGTGAAAATGCGGTCACGATAGGTATCCTTGGGTGGTACGATACAGTTGGTTGTGACAAGGACCGGGCCATTGAATTTTTCAAATTCTTCCCGCTGGTGTGGCCACGAGCCGCCATAATTACCATACAGGTGGGCGTACTTTTTCAGGGGGGGATAACCATGTGCCGGAAGCATTTCACCGTGCGTGTAGACATCAACACCGGCATTTTTTGACTGAAGAAGCAACATTTCCAGATCTTTTAAATCATGGCCGGTGATAAGGATCCCCGGACGTTTACCCACAGCAGTCCTGACATGGGTAATTTGTGGCGCCCCATACGCAGACGTATTGGCATTGTCAAGAAGTGCAAGAGTCGAAACGCCAACTTTCCCGCATTCGAGGACCAGTTCCACCATTTCAGGTATAGTAAGATCCTTAAGCGTTGACGCCAGTCCTTTCTGGAGAAAGGCTGTGATACTCTCATCCGTCTTTCCAAGAATGGCCGCATGAGTATAGTACGCAGATATTCCTTTGAGCCCGAAAAGCAGCGTGGAACGAAGCGAGCGGACATCCTCGTTTGTTGTCGCGAGAATACCGACGGTTTTTGCTTTGTTCAAGATTGCAGCGTCACTTTCAGGCTTCCAGGTACAGGCATCCGGTTCCAGACTGCCGGATACCGGCAGCGCATCACGGATTGTAACAGCCTGCTTTATGAGTTCTGTAAATCTCGCCTTGTCAAAATTTACATTCGTCAGCGTGGAAAAGAGCGCGTCTGCGATAAATCTCCCTGCAACCGGATTTCCCTTGCCGCTTTTTGCCGCCGCCAGGTTCCGTACTGAAATCCCTTTGCAGAGATAGATGAGCACATCCTGGTATGCAGCAACTTCCTCTTCCTTCCCGCAGATCCCTTTGATTGTACATCCCTTTCCCTGGAGCGTTTCTTCGCACTGGTAGCAGAACATCCGTATCCCTCCCTTTCCATGATATACTGTATGACATAAATAAAATATTAAATATATAAAATTAGGGATCAAGGAAAATATTCTGCCGGACTTGTGACGGGTCAACAAGATGATTAAAATACCGGGAAAAACGGACTCTGCAAAATTATCCTGAAAAATCATGCGACTGATAAGATTCAAAGGCTCACGCTTTTTAAAAAAATGGCTTTAGAGCGTTAAACCATCAAAACAGGATGCTGCTAAGGGGATTTGAACCCCTGTCGCGGGCGTGAAAGGCCCGCATGATTGGCCTCTACACTATAGCAGC
>DAOQAA010000030.1:0-24399 GCA_035353675.1 Methanoregula sp.
TGAGCAGTATGCCAGTGAATTTTTCCGGTTTATTCTTCCCGCTATTGTTCCTGCCCAAAAGACTCCCATAAGTATCAGGGATTTCGCTGCATACGGGTTTGTCCTGCCAGAACAACTGACGGGAAAGCGGGAAAAGAAAAACTGATCCAAGGATTGGAAACACCCTCTTTCGGCATTCTCCTTTCTCCTCCGCCCTCACAACCCATATCATCCCTCCCTTCCTACTTCCGATCATGACTCCGCACTCCCACGCCCGCGACGTCTTCTCTCACAAACACGCTTCCTGTCTCGATACAAAGTTTCGCCGCATTCTCTACCGGCCCGATGCTCTCGCGGAACGGTACGTGAAGCCCGGCGACCGGGTGTTCGATTTCGGCTGCGGGCCGGGATTTTTTACCCGGGAATTCGCTAAAAGGGTCGGGGAGAAAGGCATGGTGATCGCGGCAGACCTCCAGGAAGAGATGCTTGCAATCGTCCGCGAAAAACTCGGGGCTGAAGGACTCATGTCCCGGGTAAAAACGCACCGGTGCAAACCCGATTCTCTCGACCTTTCCCCGGACCGCGACGGGCAGGTGGACGTGTCCTTTGCGATCTTTGTCGTCCATGAAGTCCCGGACCGGGAGAAGCTTTTTACTGATATTGCCGCAATGCTTGTGCCCGGCGGGATCTTTTTCTATTCCGAGCCCCCGTTCCTCGTCCCCAAAAAGGAGTTTCGGGAGAACCTTACGTTCCTTGAAAAATGCGGGCTTCGTGTTGTGGAGACCCGGTGGTATTTCGTGAACCGGGCGGCCGTGCTCAAAAAAATATAAGGAGGGGGCCCACCCCCTCCCCTCCTTTTCCTTCAAGGGGGGATCATCCCCCTCCCCCTTATGGATTGGAACAGGGGGTATACCCCCCACCCATGCGTCATCGCAACAGGGGGGTAACCCCTCCCCCCACTTTGGCCCGGTCCGGCCCAATGCCAAACACGGGGACAAACCGCGATCAGAAATTTTTTAGTCGAAGACTCCACGCGAACCGTCCCCGGTTTCCTGTGCAAAAATACCGGGTATTCCAAATCCGTAGAGGGCGGACAGGCCCCCTACCCCCTCCCCTTCAGTTCCCTTAACAGGGGATCACCCCCCTCCCCCTCTTTTGTCTGAGGAGGGGGCCTACCCCCCACCATCCGGGACCGTGGGAGGGGGTGTCCTCCAGTCTTTGTTGCGATGGATCTGCAACAGGAATAAAATTCCGGTTTTTTCGTGAAACAAAAAACTAAAAAGTGAATCGGTGTATCCGGCATTATACGGCGCCAAGATGCTCGAGGAGCCCTCTTGTATACGCACGGAAATCCGGGTCCTCTCCTTCATCAGCGGAAAACTCCCGGAGCCCGTGGAGGGCGCCGGTGCTCCGGATCGCGGCAAGCGTTTGTGCGGCCATCCGCCGGATATCCTCCTGCTCGGTCCTGTCCCGCAGGCGTTCGATCAGGACTTCCACCGGGCGGCCGCTCTTGATCTCGCCAAGTGCCGCAATTGCGCCGCGCCGGATGGCAGGCTCATGATCTGCCACAAGGTCAGTCAGCGGCCGGACCGCCCGGGGGTCGCCGCTTTTCCCGAGCGCCGCAACCGCACGCAACCGCCCTTCAGTATCCGGGGCAGACAGCGCCGTAAAGCTCAGATCGTAGACTATTCCTCTCCCGGGAAAAGAATCATACCAGTTTTCCCGTGGTTTCTCTGCACTTGCATCCATAGATTCACCATGTCAACATCAAATGTTCAAACACCGATTCCACACTCTGCCAGATTCCGGAAAATTAATCCCGATCTAACAGACAAAGAAAAGCATCCGCTTAGTATGTGCGGATCGTACCCGCTTGGCCTTAAACTGCTGGATAGAGACTGCCAGGTACATTAGCATAGTATAATGCAACGCAGTTATAAATATTTTTTCAATAAATCCGTATTACGGCCGGAATACCGAAAATCTTCTGGAGGAAAGGCCGAATTGAATGCAGCACGATACGTATTATTACAGTGATTTCCTGAAACCTGCCTTAAAAATGAAGTGGGTTTCTGCCACGGGTCTGATGCTTGGTTTTTCAAAGACCGATTCTTACCGGCATACCTGGAATGGCTGCTGATCGTGCGTCATTTGTGGTACGGCTCGCCGCTGTTGATCCGGCAGGCGCGGTACACCTGCTCAAGCAGGATCAGCCGCACCATCTGGTGGGTAAAAGTCATAGGTGAAATGGAAAGACGGAGATCTGCCCGTCCCAGAACAGCCTCTGAAAGCCCGAGATTGCCACCGATGATCATCGCAATGGAGTTGATCCCTGTAAGCTGCCAGTCATGCAGCCGGGCGGCAAACGCTTCGCTTGACACCTCTTTTCCCCGCACGTCAAGCGCCACGACATATGCCCCATCCGGGATCGCGGCAAGTATACGTTCGCCTTCCCGGTCTTTTATGAGTTGTTCCTGGCCGGCTGATGAGTGCACGCCCCGTTTTTCATCGGACACCTCGATAATGGAAAGTTTCAGGTACGGCGTAAGACGCTTTTCGAATTCCGCGATACCTTCCGTGAGGAAACGTTCCTTGATCTTTCCGACAGCAATAATTCGCACAATCATGAACAGTCTCACAAAACAGGGGCAAAAGAACCGGACGCCGGGCTCGCAAGCGTTACCGGGCAATGGTTGAAATAAGTTACTTATGGATTACTTTTGCGTTCTTTTGAATCAATTTTCTGGGTCGAGAGAACGTCCACAAGCACTTCCTTCATCATATTTTTCATGAGTTCCCGGCCCTCATCGGACACCATGTATTCTTTAAGGAGCTCTTTTACCTGCCCCATATCGTGGTGATTATCGACAAAGGATAATAAAGCTTGTGTAATGCAATCGGAAACCGTGGAGAACTTCTTTTCCTCATAAACGAGCTTATTGACCTTTTCATAGATATTGGGGGGCATTTTATAGGAGATTGCCACCCGTTCGCCCCGGCTCGCCGGTACTTTCTCCACCATTGTCTATAAAATGAGCCAGATTACTATAAATAGCCTGTTAATCCGGTTTTTGTAATACTAAAATCCAGAAATTATTCTTTATGTAATACTTATAGAATACTTTTTATAGCGCGGCCGGTAATAGGAATTTGTCGAGGGATGTTTCTTATGAATGAACTTTTATTGTTTATGCTGGGGATTGCCGGTGTGTTTTCGGTTCCATGCAGCGGTGCACTTCTGTTCCTTGGAAATCTGATTGATAAGTATCCAACAGAATATGAAGAAAAAAGGGTCAGGAGCCTCGCAAGTCCGGTTGCGTTTACGCGGCTTTCGGTGATCGTTTTCTGGGCGCTCTTTGTCTGTGGGGCATGGGCGGTTACACAGGGAAGCCGGCTTTTTGTTATCGCAGGCATTACGACAATCTTTGCGATCTGTCTGTTCATGTTCACAGCCCTCATCTTCTCATTTGCCGTCTTCAGTACATTAAGAAGGCAGCGTGCTGCACTTCTTTCTGTAGAAAAAGAGGTTGCCTTTGAGACTGCCCGGATCCAGCTTGAAAAAACAAGCGGCGTAAAGGTGCCTTCAATAACCGTGCCACCTAAAACACCTGTCCGGAATGTCCCGACCACATTTTTCGAGAGCCTGATCCGGCAGTAAAACACTTTTTTTAACAGGATATTCCTGTCATAATGGTAAAAAGTGGAAGCGGAAAGGCCGCTTACCAGTAGTGTTTATAGGACGCTTCGAGAGCTTCCACGGCCGGGAGTTTTTTCCCGGTTAAAAATTCGATGCATGCTCCCCCACCGGTGGAGATGTGGGTAAAGTCATTTTCAATGCCAAGTTTTTCTATCACGGCTGCGGTATGCCCGCCGCCAACAACAGAGAACTCGACACGGGATGTCGCCCGGAGCAGTTCGAAGGTGCCCGTCGCAAAATCCGGATCTTCAAAGACACCTGCGGGGCCGTTGAATACCACGGTCCCGGACTTCTTTAACGTCGCAACAAGCGAGGCAAGAGCGTCCATTCCGAGGTCCATTACCGGTGCATCGGAAGGGATCTTATCTATCGGGTATTCGGCACGTTTGCCGTTCTGCCGCACCGCAACCGACGCCGGCATGATCACCCGGTCGCTGAACTTTGCAAGGATCTCCTGCGCCTTTTTGATCTCGCCCTGGTACTTGAGCTGCTCGATGAGCTGGGTGGAGGGTTTTCCGATATCGTAACCGGCAGCGAGATAAAAGACGTTTGCAACGACACCGATGACAATCACGTTGTCCGCGATGCAGTTTTCAAGCACATGGGCGGCAACCGCGATTGAGTCATCGACCTTGGTGCCCCCAAGCACCATGCAGACCGGGCGTGGCGCTCCCGAGAAGACTTTCGAGAGAGTGGAGACTTCCTTTTCCATAAGAAGCCCGGCTGCCGATTTCATCGCAAGCGGGAGGCCGACAACCGTTGGCTGGGACCGGTGGGCAGTCCCGAACGCATCGTTGACAAAAAAGTCTGCCATCGAAGAAAGCCTTCTGACAAGATGGGTCTTTTTTGCCTCTTCGCCGGTCATCGTGAGGTTCTCTTCTGCCGCAAAACGCACGTTCTCAAGCATCACGACATCGCCGGGCTTTGATGCATGGATGACTTCCTTTGCATGCCGCCCGAAGATACTGTCGATATAGGTAACAGGAGTGCCGAGCAGTTCTTCAAGTTTTTCGGCATGGGCTTCAAGGGTCGTGAAATCCTTCTTCCCCGGCCGGCTCTGGTGGGTGATAATGATAACACGGCTGTCCGAGAGCGCCCGTATGGTAGGCAGGTGCTCCCGGAACCGTTTGTCGTCAAGAATAAGATGGGAGGTGGGATCGATAGGGGAATTGAGGTCAAGACGGAGAAGAACCGTCTTGCCGCTGCATCCCAGATCCCGGAGGGTACCAATCGGCATACTGCCACACCCGCCGGGGTTACGCTGAACCCCGTGCCTTGATCTTTTTCATCCTGAAAAGTTCCTCGCGTTCCATCTCATCAAGACGCATCTTGATGAAATCCCGGGCGGCAGTGAGTTCAGGGATCACCTTGAACTCGAGCGCGTTTACCCGGCGCTTGGTCTTCTCAATCTCGTCAAGCAGGCGCTTCATCGTCGTCTCGATCTCGGCGCTTAAGATAATCGCTTCAACGAGATCTTCGAACGCCGATGCAGTCTCGTCGATGACCGGTGATGTGCCAAGCACACCGTACCCCCGGTCGGCGAGACTCTTTTTCACCTTCGACGATTTGATCTCCGGTACGACCACGCCCATGATGTTCTTGCTCTTGAGCGCGATCTCCGGGGTCTCTTTAACGGAAAGGGCGGCAGACTTTACGCCAATCGCTCCTTCAACCGTGTTTGCCACTGCCATCATGTCGACAGCGTGCTGGTACTTTTTCAAAAGGTCCCCCCGGCTGTCCTTTGCATCGGCGAGGATTTTGAAAAATTCCATGATCAGTCCATCGCGCTTCATCTTGAGGATCTTGTAGCCTCGCTGGGAGAGCTGGATCTTCTTTTTTAAGTTGATCAGCTCTGACCGGGTTGGCTTTACATCGCGCAGCGCCATTGGACTCACTTACTCCTTCTTTGCACCGGCTTTGACCTTCGGGTGGTACTTGTTGATGAGGTCACGGTCGATACGGGTCAGCT
This sequence comes from Methanoregula sp., assembly GCA_035353675.1. Taxonomy (GTDB): domain Archaea; phylum Halobacteriota; class Methanomicrobia; order Methanomicrobiales; family Methanospirillaceae; genus Methanoregula. Next base: position 5,646 of record DAOQAA010000030.1, read on the forward strand.
GCTCAATCGGCAGCGTCGAGAGGATGTCCCACCCGATGTCAAGCGTATCCTCGATGGTGCGGTCTTCGTCGTAACCCTGCCGGACAAACCGGTTCTCGAAGAGATCCGCGAATTCCAAGAGCAGTCGGTCACGCTCGGAGAGCGCATCCTTACCGACGATAGCGACAAGGCCTCTCAGGTCGTTACCTTCTGCATATCCCGCGTACATCTGGTCGGAGACCTTCTTGTGGTCTTCACGGGTGTGCCCCTTGCCGATACCGAGGTTCATCAGGCGGGACAGTGACGGCAGCACGTTGATGGGCGGGTAAATGCCTTTCCGGTGCAGTTCACGGTTGACCACAATCTGGCCTTCGGTGATGTAACCGGTCAGGTCAGGGATCGGGTGGGTGATATCGTCACCGGGCATGGTCAGGATCGGGATCTGGGTAACGGAGCCCTTCTGGCCCTTGATCATACCGGCACGCTCGTAGATACAGGCAAGGTCCGTGTACATGTAACCGGGGTAACCACGGCGTCCAGGCACTTCTTCACGGGCAGCACCGATCTGACGGAGCGCTTCACAGTAGTTGGTCATATCCGTCAGGATGACAAGCACGTGCATACCGAGCTCGAATGCAAGGTATTCGGCAGTGGTGAGAGCGAGACGGGGCGTGATGATACGCTCGACAGCCGGGTCATCTGCAAGGTTGAGGAACACGACAGCACGTTCAAGAGCGCCGGTGCGCTCGAAGTCCTGCATGAAGTAGTTCGCTTCTTCCTTGGTGATACCCATGGCAGCGAAGACTACCGCGAACGTCTCGGTCGAGCCAGGCACTTTTGCCTGCCGGGCAATCTGGAGCGCAACATTGTTGTGCGGAAGACCTGCACCTGAGAAGATCGGGAGCTTCTGGCCACGGACAAGGGTGTTTGTACCGTCGATCGTGGAGATACCGGTCTGGATGAAATCCGCCGGCATGCCCCGGGCATACGGGTTGATCGCAGCACCGGTGATGTCGAGGCGCTTCTCCGGCACAATCTCCGGGCCGCCATCGATGGGCTTACCGCCACCGGACAGGATACGGCCGAGCATCTCATGGCCGACCGGCATCTTGATGGTTTCGCCGGTGAACCGGACACCGCTGTCCCTGCCGATACCGGTCGTGGTCTCGAAGATCTGGACAACGACAAGGTCGTCGCTTGTATCCAGTACCTGGCCACGCTTGATTGTGCCGTCGGACAGGACAACGTTCACGAGTTCCTGGTAACCGATTGGCTCGGTCTTCTCTACAAAGACAAGCGGACCGGCAATTTTTGTGATCGTCCTGTATTCCTTCATGCTGCCGACCTCAGTGTGTTGAACTCAGCGTCCATTTCCTTCTCGATCTTCGCCAGTTCGGGCTTGTAGTCCTTGATGAACTTGATCTGGGGCAGTTCGTTTTTCGACTTGACCGCGATGATCTGTGCCGGGCTGATACCAGCGATCTGCGCAGCATAGGCTAAGTCAGCGAAGGTCTTGATCGCCTTCATCATATCGTACTGCTTTTTCATGTCGCAGTACGTGTCGACTGCATCGTACGCATTCTGCTGGAGGAAGATCTCCCGGATCATACGGGCGACCTCGATTGTCACCTGCTCTGACTCGGGCAGTGCATCAGAACCGACGAGCTGCACGATCTCCTGGAGTTCTGCCTCTTTCTGGAGAATTTCCATTGCCCAGGACCGGATTTTGTTCCAGTCGGGAGAAACCTCCTTGTCGTACCAGTCATGGAGGGCGTCAAGGTAGAGCGAGTACGAGTTCAGCCAGTTGATCGCCGGGAAGTGCCGGCGCTGGGAGAGCTTTGCGTCGAGAGCCCAGAAGACTTTCACGATACGGAGCGTGTTCTGGGTGACCGGTTCCGAGAAGTCCCCGCCAGGCGGTGAGACGGCCCCGATAACCGAGACCGACCCGGATTTCCCGTTTAAGGTCTCGACAAGACCGGCACGCTCGTAGAACTCCGAGAGCCGGGCTGCGAGGTATGCCGGGTAACCTTCTTCACCGGGCATCTCTTCAAGACGGCTTGAAATTTCACGCATTGCTTCTGCCCAGCGGGAGGTCGAGTCTGCCATCAGGGAGACGTCGTAACCCATGTCACGGAAATACTCTGCAATCGTGATACCGGTGTAAACCGATGCTTCACGGGCAGCGACCGGCATGTTCGAGGTGTTTGCGATGAGCACGGTCCTTTCCATCAGGGGTTTTCCTGATTTCGGGTCCTCGAGGTGCGGGAATTCCGTAAGCACTTCTGTCATTTCGTTGCCGCGTTCTCCGCAGCCGATGTAGACCACGATCTCGGCATCTGACCACTTGGCCAGCTGCTGCTGGGTAACCGTCTTGCCGCTCCCGAACGGGCCGGGAATTGCAGCGGTGCCGCCTTTGGCGATGGGGAATAGACCGTCGAGGATACGCTGACCGGTGATCAGCGGGATCGTCGGGTTCTTCTTCTCCTTTACCGGACGTGGGACACGGACCGGCCAGCGCTGGAGCATCGGGTACTCGCGCCCGTCTTCGAGAACACAGATGATCTCATCGAGGGTAAAGTCCCCGCTCTTAATGGTCTTTACTACTCCGGCCTTTACGTTGGGCGGGAGCATGATCTTGTGGACAATGTTTGTCTCCTGGACTTCGCCAAGGATCGTACCCGGTATAACCTTGTCACCGGCTTTTACGAGCGGCTTAAAGGTCCACTTCTTTTCATGGGAAAGACCGGGTGCGGACACACCACGCTCGATGAAATTACCCATCTTGTCCACAAGGACGGAGAGAGGACGCTGGATACCATCGTAAATACTTGTAAGGAGACCGGGACCCAGTTCAACGGCAAGCGAGAGACCGGTGTTTGTAACCGGTTCGCCGGGCCTGATACCCGACGTATCCTCGTATACCTGGATAATGACATTCTCGCCCTGGATCTTGATGACCTCACCCATCAGCGCTTCTTTTCCGACCTTTACCACATCGTACATGTGGGCGTCAAGGTTGACAGCCGTAACCACAGGGCCGGCAATTCTTTTGAGGACGCCTTTTTTTACCTCTTTGTTTTTCTCATTTTTTATTTCCACAGATCAACACCCACCGATCTCTTGATTCTCTCTCTCATTGACAGACCGCCTTCTTCTCCGCCAAGAGCGATAACGGTCGGCTTGACAGAATTTTCAAGCGTCGTCCGGAGCCGGCGTGGCAGCCGCTCCATATCGCTGCTGTTTAAGACAAGAATACCAACCTGTCCGTCCGAAAGGGCGCTCGTGATGTACTCATTGAGTTTCTCGTCGTTTTCCGCTGCGTAGGTCTTGCGGATGCCTGCGAGACGGAACCCAAGGATGAACTCGCTGTTGCCGATTACTGCAATCTCCATTTACATCACCAGGTATTTCCCAATCGTTTCTGAGGGGAGCTTTGATTCCTTGCCCCTCGCCAGTGCCCGAAGGTTAAACACTTCGTACTTCTTCTTCTCAAGATAGACGAGGATCGGGTATATGGAGAATGGGTTGCGCTTGGAGAGTTTCTCCATCTGCTCCATCTGTACCCGCACAAGAAGCGATGCAATTTCATGAACCGGCTTTTCGGTCTCCATTTCTTTTAAGAGATCGAGCACCGGCACAGTGCGGACTTTCGACTTGAGCTGGTCGATGAATTCCCGGTAGTCTTTGAAGGTGTTTAAAACGGCAAAGTCTGCCGCACTAATCGTGCCACCGGGGATATACATCTCTCTTGCATCTTCCTCGATATTGTCTGCCCGTAAGCGGAAAAGCGTCAGGATGTTCTTTACGTCGATATCAAGCTGGACATACGAAAGGAACAGCCGGCCACCGGCTCCTGCTCCGCTTGTTTCCGTGATAATCTCGGCATAGAACTGCTTGTACAGTTCATTTTCCATATGGGCAAACGAGCCTGTTTCCTTTGCCACCGGGAACTCCCGGGCGAGTACCGGGTAAAGCCGCTTACCTTTGAGAAGATCGATAACGCGATCCGGGCTGTCTTCGGAAAGGAGCCTGTCGAGAATTACCTTGTCAAGGCTTCCGGCAGGAACAAGGACTTCCTTGATCTTGCCCGATTTCATGCCGAGCGACTTCCCGCGAAGGATGGTAACCACGTTCTGGATATCCCAGTACCTGAGATATGCACGGGTGAACTGCTTGAGGGTCCCCGGCGTGATCTCAAGGATCCGCTGGTATTCCTTTGCAAGGTTCCAGCTCAGGGCTACTTCAAGAAGGTCAATCCCCTTAAAGGTGGTGCCAAGCTCGTCAATTTCCTGCTTATAGGAAGTCTCTTCAATGATACGGGTAATCTCGGGAAGGCTCATGTTGAGCATCCGCTGATACTCTTCGCGGGGCAGAAGCTTGGACTTCCTTACCCGCATCCTGGTACAGACGTAAATAGTGGGCGCTGAAATTCCTTTCATCCCTGCCATACGTGTACCACCTTATCCGAAGAGGATATCAGATGCATCCTTGAGCCCGGATTCCCACACTTTGTTCATAAAGGTACGATAGCTGTAATCGATCTGCAGCTCGTTGCCTTCCCCGTCGATCAGGATCCCGCCGTCAATATCAACAGTTTCGCCAAGGGTAAATCCTGAGAATTCCTTCTCAGAAAGGACCGCTTTTGCTGCTGCGATATCCCGGGCATTGCAGTGGATACTGCCTCTTGGGATTTCCTTTTTCGCTTCCAGAAGGAGTTTTTTGATGGCTTCGCGATGGAAGCTTTCAGGGAGTTTGGCAATTTCCGAGCGGGTGCTCTCGTAGACTTCATCAAGAAGCGCCTTTTGCGTGTTTAAGTGCTCACGCTTGACAAGGAGGTTTGCGGCAGAGACATCCTGCGCAACGATCCGGGCTTCCTGTTTCTGGGAAGCTTCCTCGGCAACCTTCTTGATCTCGGTGACTTTCCGGTTGGCTTCAGCAAGAATCCTGTCGGAATCCGCTTTTGACTCTGCACGGATCGCATCCGCTTCTTTTTTGCCTTTTTCCCTGATCTCTTCTAGTACTGCTTCCAGTCCCATTGTTCCTGCCTCGCTTAGAACAAGAGGAGAAGTGCAATGACGAGACCGAAGATAACGATAGTTTCCGGAATGACCGTAAAGAGCAGGCCAAGACCGAAGAAGTCCTTGTTCTCAGCGATTGCTCCGACGGCTGCGGCACCGATACCCATTTCGGCGACACCAGTACCGACACCGGTAAGACCAACTGCAAGACCGGCTCCGATTGCCTTCATTCCCATCTGCGATGCCTGAATTGATGCAAGATCTGTTGCTGCTATTGCTACTGCTTCTACTGCCATAATCTAATCCTCCGTAAATCTTCGTTTCATTCCAAATGGAATATACTTCCTGCCTCCACCCTTATAGAACTTGGTGAAGAATTCGACGTAATGCAACCGGATTGAGTGAAGACCACCGTCAAGCATGCCCAATGCCAGGTTGAACGTGTGCCCGAGTAAGAATATCAGGACACCGACAATGATCATTACAATTCCAACGATTGAGAGGTCCTTCATCCCGGGATTGATAAACATCCCGATAGCCATATAGTTGATAACCATTGCGATTGCAACGGATGAAAGTCCCACGGCTGTCAGACGAGTGTATGATAAAACGTGGGAAATAATCGTCGGGATTTCAATAATTTCAAGGACCGAGTCGCGTGCGATGAAGATGACACCCATCACAATTAACACGATGGCAATTATCAGGCCAAGGGAAAGTCCCACGGCGATAATTGGGAGCCCGGTCAGATCCAGCATGAGCGGGATCGGGAACATCGACCAGATAGCAATGATGATACCCCACATCACGGCAATCCAGCCAAAGTTCGCGAGCACGGCTTTCATCCTGTGCTCGCCATGATCCTGGCGTGCATGGTTAATCATACCCAGTGCACGGCCAAGCGTGACGTACAGGATACCCACCCAGACGGATACAATTAAGAGTTCGGTGATCGCAGCACCGTGTGCACCCGCTTCACCGCCGATATTGAGGTGGCGGCTGAAGATGATAGGAGACCACGGGCACTCGAATCCCAGAAATTCGCTGTACAGCACCCCGAAAATAATACTCATGATACTTGCGTTTCTGAGTACTTTCAGGAACTGGCGGGCTTCGTCGCCCTTGAAGAATTTCCACAGGGCAATACACAGGGCGAGCATTAAAAGACCGTACCCGACATCACCAACGATCACACCGAAGAATATCGGGAACATGATCGCAAGTACGAGTGTCGGATCTACTTCCTTGTAAGTCGGGCGGGAGTAGATATCCATGAGCATCTGTGCGGGTTTCGCAAACGTGGGGTTGTTGTACTCTACCGGCACATTGTCATGCACGGGATCAACCGGCTGTTCCGAGACAAAGACCTTGCCACCGGTAACCCTGTCGAGTGCTGCGCCAAGTGTTTTGGCATTGTCCGCAGGCACCCAGCCTTCTGCCACAAATACTTTAGAAGTCGTGGCAAACCGGAGGGGGGCCTCGGTCTGTTCGATCTTTGCCCTGAATGCCTCTTCGCAGGCAACCAGAAGATCGGTATGGGCATCTTTTATCTTTGCAAGTTTTTCGTTGATAGTCTCAATCTCTTTTTTAAGCGAGACTATCTGTTCCGTATAATACGCCGTACGGGCTTTGGCAGTGCCATCCTCTTCAGGGATTGTGACTGCCTGGAACTGCGCTTCCTGCAGCTGCCGTTCGACTTCCGCACGGTTCTTTTCCGGAACCACGACAAGTGCAAACGACCGTTCCTTGCCCTTTACCACCTGCATCTCGTGCGGGATGGTAATGGACGGATCACGGCTCACGTAACCGGCAAAGACTGCAAAATTCCGGAATCCGCGTAATAGAGCGAGATCAACCGGGATCTCCAAAAACGGTGCGAGTTCCAGGATCTTCTGTTCGCATTCCTTTGCCTTCGTGTCAAGCTTCGAACGTGCTCCTGCCAGTTCCTCGACTTCTTTTTCAATGCCGGGAAGATCCGTTTCGATTTTTTTATGGATCTCTGGCTGGCTCAGTATCTGCTTTGCGTAGATATCCTCGCCACGGATTGCAAAGACATTCTCGATTGCCCTGACCTTGATGAGCTCGGTTGATGCTTCGGTTGCCCCTTCAAGAGGTGAACCAATCTTAAAGCCTTCGTATCCCTCACGTCCCTGTTCGACATAATCTTCGATATGAAACAGGTGTTCGCGATACAGTTCTTCAACAATTGGTGCCGCCTGGTCACGCGAGGCAACGATGAGCACCCGGCTCATCGGTTTAGGCGCTAACATGCAGCTGCTCCTTAAACCGCGTTACCAGCAGCTGCACTGCTTTTGGAAGGTTCTTGCTTCCCTTCTCCTTCAATGCCGCTGAACGCTGATTGCCTTCTTTTAAGATATCGGCATGTTTTTGGGCTGCCTGGTGCCGTGCTTCTTCCAGTTTCAGCTTTTTGTATTGTTCAGCATTGCTTTGCGCCTTTGTAATCAGGTTATCAGCTTCCAGTTCAGCCTGGGAACGTTTCTTCTTCTTTTCTTCCTGTGCTGCACTGATCATTGACTGATATTCAGCTTCAGTTTTCTTGATGTCGTCTAAGACCTCAGTTTTCATCCAACCCTCCACTCACGGCAGTAGAATATGTGGTGAAAAAAACGATATAACTGTTGTTATTCGCAATTTGACGACAAAAGTTACCGCCAGAAAAATACCGGTTTCAGGGGAAGGTCCGGAGAACCCGGTGACGGGCAAGGGATCACCGGATTTTAATAGTCCCTGTTTTCGCAAAGTGGCGAACCGGGCCTTGTGAGATCCACTACGTATTCATATTATAATTTGTATAATAAAGGATCCGTGCCTGCTTTAGACCGGATCCCCGGGGACTGGTCCGGATATTCGCGAGACGCAAAACCCGGATGGCAGTCCGTCAATCACGACACCACCATCAGTTCCCCGCAGGGTCACGCCCCCCAATTCGTCTGATGCGCAGATAAGGTGTTGCTCAGGGTGAGTTCCGCGTATGATCGAACAGTTAGTCTGGATTCGGGGCCCTGCTGATACAACATAGGGAACCCGTTTTGATCCCGGATGGTTTTTGGGGAGTACCATAAGCGGCAGGTGATAGGTCCTGACCAGTTCAAGAAGCATCAGGGCGGGCTCAACCGGGCCTCCTTCCGGAGCGGAGACAACAACCAGATCACCGGCATGGACCCCCTGTACATATTCTTCTGACTGGGTCTCAATGCAGAGCGGGAAATCCTTTAAAACAGATCCAACGAGAAGAAAAGAATGATGCCCTTTAATATGCAGGACTTCGCTGCCAACAGGGACGTTCATATCTCGGCAACGTCTTCAGACTGGCAGGAGGGACACATCGGCCGTTTACCGATTCCCTTGAACCGTTCACCGCATTCCTTGCACTGGTAGTTTTTTCCTTTAACCCTGTCTTCAGGAATGTCGATGTCCACGGGTCCGCCAACAGTACACATGCTCCAATCACCTCACTACTCTAATCTCCCTATTGTATTATTTATGTCTGTTTACACCCGGCCGGGACCTGTTTATCCTAAAAATTTTTTAAAACAGGGGTGCCCTTTTAGCCGGTCTAAAAAAATGTCTAAACCGCAATGATGAAATTGAACGTAACAAGGGCGATGATCAAAAGGATGCAGGAATGTTTTACGCCGGCAGAAAGTGAGGACTCTCCCATCTGTCCCGCGATCAGGCCCGAAAAGAGAGCCTGAATCAGTACCGCATGGTAGAGGAGCCGGTTAAAGGATTGGACCGGCACCGACCCGATACCGGCAAGCGACCCGGCCGATGAAAGCCCGGAGGTTTCGATATTTGCAAGGACCGGCAAAAACTGTGTTGCCAGTACAGCGACGACAAAGAGGAACACCAAAAACGACAGGTACACAATTGCCGTGTAAATGAACATATCTGCAAGGCGCTCTTTTTTTAGGGTCTCGCTCATCTTCGCATCGCTTGCAGCAATCGCGAGTACTTCCCCAATCTGCCCGCTCATCTCGCTTGCTTTTGTGATAAGCGAGACAGTCCGGGCAATGGAAGGCGTGCTGATCCGCTGCTCAAAGCGCATGAGCGCTTCGGAAAAGTTTACTCCCCAGTCAATATCCCGTTTGATCCGCCGGATCTCGTAACTCAGGAGTCCAAGGTTGGTGTTGACCATGATCCCGATGGCCTGAACGATGGTAAGTCCGACCCTGTTAATCCCGGCCATCCGTTCCAGGAAATCCGGGATCATGCTTGTGATCCCCCTGATCTTCCTTGACCAGATCTCGGAAAATATCGCATAGGGAATGAGAAACACAAGCAGGGCAATTACGACGTGATCGTCAATGACGCTGATAAAGACCTCAGGATCGGCATAGTGGGGGACATTATTGAGTATAAGCATCAGGTAAACAAGCGCTACGGGTATAGTGATAAAAAACGTGTTGTTTGCGTTTGTCACGAAACTGTCGAAAGGGTGCCGGATATAGTGGGTCAGTGTCCTTACCTTGTCGTATTTCCGGAGTTGCTCGAAGAGATGTTCTTCCCCGGACTTTTTGACAACCGGAACATCCTCGAACGTGATGAGCTCTTTTACCCGTGTATAACGCTCGGACTTCTCTGCCTTTCCCGCGATGAGATCGATAATCAGGATAAAAATGAGTGACCCAATGGGGATGATCGCATAAATCACAAGCGAGAGCTGGAGGACAGCTGAACCGCCCATCAGGCCCATGACCACCATGACAATGATCAAAAAGAGCGGCCCGGCAACAAAGAGCGTCACGTACATTTCCGCCACCATTGAAAGGACGGTCAGGAACTGTTTCTGTTCAAAGCGCGCCTCTTCCTGGTAGAGCCTCACCCGGCTTGCAAGGAACTCCGACATGTCACCTCCGCTCTCGATAACAGAGAGCAGGTCAACAAGGAAATCCCTGAGCTTTTCCGACGGCGTCGTTTCAGAGAGGTGGTGGAGCGCCGTGATGACATCCGATCCAAAGAAGTCCACATCCCGCACGACCTGGCGGAACTCAAGGGCAACCTCTCCATAGATGTTTGCATTCCCGGAAAGGGAGTAAAAGATGGTCATCAGCTGGGCCCCGCCCCGGCGCATTGCATACATGTATGCGACGGCGTTGTGGAGCGTCAGGTTGATCCGGATGATCCGATTTTTCTTCTCGACATTGGGATACCCAAGCAGAAGAATGTAGGTGACATATGCTCCAAGGGCAAACGAGATGCTAACGCCCACTGATTCCACTACGATGGGACTGGTGAGAAACGCAAGGCTTTGGGGCACCTGGAGGTTGAGGACATTGTAAACTCCTTTCCCGGCCTCAACCTGCATGGAAAAAAACCGGCTGACCAGAAATCCCAGTATTCCGAAGAGAATACCAGTTACAAGAGAGATCCGGACCGATCGCCAGAGAAACTGTTCAAGCGTCAGGCCGGACCGGGACGAGATCATATCGGCGTGAAGGGTACGGTACCGGATCGGGTCCCGCATCAGCCATTTCGTTAGAACGTGCCGGAAATTCATCACAGTACCTGGCTTAGATCGGCAATGTGTGCAAGCACATCTGCCCGTCTGATGTGGTAGTTATGGAAGAGCGATGCGACCGAAATATAATCCCGGATTCCCTGTTTATGCATCTCTTCAAGCAGGTTCTTCCTGATTGCAATTTCTGCTTCGAGCTGGTCCCGGTTCCACCCGCGCCTTTCGGCAATTTTCGAATAGATTAGCGATCTCCCGGTATAGGTTGTCCGGTCGGTCACCGGGTCATATACAAATACGTTGTTTACCTTGAGATTTTCTGTTGACGGGTCAATGCCGACAATCTCGACAATTTCCTGCGCTCTCCTCACCCGTTCTGACCCACGGTAGATGAGCGCCTGGACGCTGATGATGTTTAACGCCTGCATCATGTTGCGGGGGACGTTCAAGGGTTCACTTTCCAGCCGGTGGATTGACGCATCGACACTACCCGCATGCATGGTAGAAAATGTTGTATGGCCGGTGTTCATGGCCTGGAAAAGTGTCTGTGCCTCAGGGCCCCGCACTTCACCGACAATGATATACTCCGGCCGCTGCCGCATGGCGGCTTTGAGGAGACCGAACATGTCAATCGCATTTCCGCCTTCAGCGAGTGCTTCCCGGGTCACGCTCGCGATCCAGTTGTCATGATAGAGCGTGATCTCCCGGGTATCTTCGATACTGACCACTTTTGCGACCGGCGGGATAAAAAGCGAGACCGCATTCAATGACGTGGTCTTGCCGGATGCGGTCCCGCCGATAAAGAGCAGGCTCATGCTGTTTTCTATGGCCAGCCAGAAATACACCAGTTCGTCGCTTGAGAACGTGCCGTATTCCAGAAGCTCGATTGGCGAGAACGGTTCTTCCCGAAATTTCCGGATGGTAAAGGATGTCCCCCGGGTCGTTACTTCAGTGCCAAGGGTCAGCTGAAGCCGCGAACCGTCCGGGAGGGTGGCATCAAGCATCGGGGAACCGGTCGAAATATGTTTGCCGGACCGCTGGGCAAGGGTGATAGCAAGCGAGTTTAAGACATCGGCCTTAAACGCAATGTTGGTCCGGATGTTGCGGTGTTTCCGGTGGTACAAAAAGATCGGGATCATGCTCCCGTCGCAGGAGATATCCTCTAAGTTGGGGTCTTTCATTAAGGGGTCGATACGCGACCAGCCAATAAAATTCCGGACAAGATAATATTCAAGTTTAAAGAGGGTTGTCGGGTCAAGCGTCAGGCCGTAATCTTCAAGAAGGTTGTATACCTTGGACAGCAGGATCCGGGTGCGGTCTTTTTTGATCTCGTCTGATGTCAGGATCAGGACATCGAGCAGGTCCTCGTGGAGCCGTTCGAGAAGTTCGTACTCGAAATCCGATAATGACGGTTCAAAGAGAAGGTACTCGGACTGGCTGGTTTTTTTGTTGCGTGTAATGTATACGAGCGTCCGGCCTTCTTCTATCCAGTACTGGTCGATCAGTTCATACCCTTCGGGCAGCTCACCGGTAACGAGCGTACCATGTTTCTTATAATCATACTCTTCGTTTGAGACCTTTTTCCGGGAGAATAACAGATCAAAATAATGCCGGAATCCGGAATCGCCTTTTTTTCGCGCCAAAAGCGCGGCATCATCGGATTTTTTTACAGGAACTTCTGTCCCGTCATCATGTGTATGTGGATCCCGGTCACCTGCATTTTCCATAATTTCCTCCGCCGTATTATTGGATTTTTTTAATCTTTAAAAAAAAGTCTGAAATCCGCATACACCCGTGCCTCTCAATAAGTATGCATATTTCCACGATTATAGTTCGGGAGACACCTCTATAAATAGTGTTTTACGAGAACTGCACAAAATATGACGGCATACTTATCACGATCACGGGTTCTTGCATGAAGGACCCGGTGATCGGTCACCCGTGAAAACGGCTGACGTTTCAAATACAGATATATTTATCAGTGCACCAAAAAGAGACTCCTTAAAAAATTTTTACGGCAAACGCGGAGTGCCAGATGCAGAATATACAAAAGACCAGAATGGCGACCGGGATCACTTCGCTCGATCCTATCCTTGAAGGCGGTATCCCACCGGGTTCCATAATCCTCCTTTTAGGGGAGATAGGGGCCGGTCACTATGAATTTGCCTACAGTTCCATAGTGAACTCGCTTGAGGCCATGAACAAAGCACAGGACACCGGTTACGTTGGCCCAAAAAAAATCCTGTACATCACGTTTACCCGGATTGAAGCGGATGTCCGCCACGAGATCGTGCATTCATTCAATGTAGAAGGTGTGACGGAGGATATGGCCGGCATCCGGTTCGAGGATCTCTCGGATCTCTATTTTGACCGCAGTATCGTTCCCGACGCATGGTACAGCCGCAGAACTACCCTGACCCGGCTCCAGAAACGTTCCGAGCACGCGAATATCTTCGTCCGACTGGCAGAGATTTTTGACGCGGCTGAACCCGGCAGTATGGTTATTCTTGATTCAATAACTGACGTTGCCACCCAGATGGCAATCCAGAGCTTCTGGGCAGACATGACCGGCTTTCTCCGGGGGCTCCAGAGGCTCTCAAAGACAAAAAACCTCAATGTTTTCCTGCTGCTCAGTAAGGGCATTATCGAGCCGGAAAAAGAGAGCGAACTTGCGGATATTTCCGATGCGGTCTTTTTATTCCGGTGGGAAGAGAGCACCACCTCGCGACGCCAGCGGGTGATGTATTTTCTCAAGTTCCGGTCGGTCATGCCGCACCTGGAAGAGCAGGATCTCGTGAAATTTGCAGTCCGGATATCCGTGACCGGTGGATTTGAAGTGAGCAATATCAGGATGGTCATATGAGCAGGCAGCGGGTAAAGGTAGGGGTTATCGGCCTTGACGATATGCTGGGCGGCGGTCTGCTTTCAGGAAGCATCTGCGCCATTATCGGGACATATGGTACCGGGAAGACAACATTCTCCCTTGAATTTGTCTGGGACGGGCTCAAACGGGGGGAGAAGGTCATCTACATCAGTCTCGAAGAACGCGAGGACCGGCTGATCGGGTACATGAAAATGAAAGGCTGGGACGTGGACCCGTACCTGAACAAGTCACTGTTTATCATCAAACTCGATCCGACTGACTTCAACCTCGCAAACAACCGTATCAAGAACGAACTCCCGAACCTTATCAGCGAAATCCAGGCAACACGGGTGGTAATCGACCCGATTTCACTCTTTGAGGATCTCTTTACCACCGATGCAGAACGGAGGCGCGAGATGTACCGGTTCATCGAAGGTCTGCGGGACAAAGCCTGCACTATCATGATGACCTCGGAAACCGATCAGGCCAATCCCTTTTCGAGCCGGCACGGGCTCATCGAGTACCTTGCCGACACCGTCATCCTGCTCCGCTTCGTGCGTTCAACTGATCTGACGAATGTCCGCCTCGCCCTTGAAGTGGTAAAAATGCGGATGTCATCACACTCGCGGGAGATCAAGCCCTACGAGATCGAACAGACGCAGGTGACAGTCTACTCGGAAGCAAATGTGTTTTAGGGATTTTTGATTTGTAAAAAATCGCTTTCATAATTTTGTATGATACGGAAATTGTCTACTCCTGCTCCTGTCTCATTCTGGGGGCGGCCCCCTCCTTAAAAAAATCCGGGACCCCCCTCACCCCCCTCCAACTTTTCCGGAGAAATGCTGGTGACCCCTACCGGTCTCAATAATTGGAGGGGGTCACCCTCCGGATTCCAGTCCAAAAACCTGTGCTTCGCGGGGTGCTTTTCGTCGTGAAACCGGTGCCACCCCCTCCCAGCCTTTCAAGAGGTGGGGGTCTCCTTTCATGCCATAAGGAGGGGGTGACCATCAGGGCAATGTGGATCTTGGGTGACCCCCTCACCCTCACTTTATGTTCTGATGCAAAGCATGACACCCCCTCCATCATTAGCATTAGGGGGGGTTCGTCGGTAACGAGAAATTGTTTTTCCGGGCAGGCTCTGGTGAAACGGAGAGGGACGTAACTGGTCAACATCATAGACTAAAAGAACATTTTTGTAATCCCTGTCACGGTTTCTCAAGAAACTGTTTTTTTTAATGTTTTGTAGAAAGCCTGCCGTTTACTCTAGAGAATATTTTTCAGGAATATGATTGCCCCCTTTACGCCATCCCTGCCCCCAAAGGGGACGGGGGCGCGAGCGATTCCGTGGAAATTGCCTGTACGCACAAAACCCCCTTGAGCCCCCATTCTCAAACAGGTAATACAGCAGCATCGCAACTGGGGGGATGCAACAGCGGCGGGGGCGGTAGCCCATAAGAGCGTTAAATCCCGGTCACAGTTGATAGTCTACCATCCAAACCAACTTCTTCGACGTTGATCCGGAAAAAGACCCATAGAATCCTCCTGATGGCCGATCTATCCATCATATGACCTCCAGATCGATCCCAAAAACCCTGCCAAAAAAAGCCCGCTAAATTGCACGGTTTTATTTGCGTTATTTCGGGTATTTTCGAAAAATAAAGGATTAAAATTGAGATCGCTCATCGGTGTTGGCACCGTTTCCTGTGGAACGGATCGTAAGGTATCGCAGGGCCCAGGTCATCCGTCGGAGAAATGATCCTTCCGGACATATCCTCTCAAATGGGGGGGTGGGACTTTTGCTTCCCGGAACAGACACCCCTGAAATCCCAATTCAAGTATGCCGGGTATATATCGGGAAAGCCCGGACATCACCATTATCATGATCGATAATTCCCGGTACAGTCCCGGATCCGGAGGTTCCCTCTCGTGAGCGATATGGTGGGCGTCGGGCTCCTCTTCCTTCAACTCTTCCTTGGCCTGCCGCTCGTGCTTCTCGCGATCGCCGCCGGGAATCTTATCCACCGGCGCCGGTCCCGCCGGTTCGCGGGAACGGACGGCACTCCGGCGCCTTCTGATATGCCTCTGGGAAAAGCTGCGATTAAAAACCTTCTCCTCCGGCCGGAGCTCTTTTTCCGGCAGGTGACGGAGAGCCGGCCAAACCTGTTCCGCCCGTTTCTTTTCATTGCCTTGAGCAGTCTTGTCTTGTGCTTCGGCTATGCCTCTCTTCTTTTTCCCGCGATCCTGTATAGGGATATTCCGAACCTGCTGTTTCTCGTGTTCGGGACATATCCCATGTTCGTCTTCTCTGCCTGGCTCGGGTGGCTGACGCTCTCGGCATTTTTCTTTGCCGTTTCCGCAGCATTCAGGGGCACCGGCCCGTTCGTGACGACGCTCCAGAATGCCGGTTATGGTACGGGATTCTTCCTCCTCCCGGGCCTGATCCTGCTTGCCGGCTCCGTAGCAAACGCGGCGTACCTTGCTATCACCGGGGGCGTCAATTTCGGGCTGTACAGGGCCGGCCAGCCTCAGCTCTTTCTTGCGGCAGTCTGTGGTATCGGGTTTTGCGTTTCGCTTGCATGGGGCGCCCTTCTCTGGGCCCACGGCCTTGCCGACGCAAGGAAGATCCCGCTTTCCCGTGCCCTGGTACCGACAGCCGCTGCCGCCATAGTCTGCCTGATCCTGATGTACGGGCTGTTCCTCGCGCCGCTGGTTGCGGCCTTATCCTGACCTTTCCGTTTTCTCCCACCAGATCTTTGCAAACATCGAATTCCCGGACACCACAATCTTGTCGCCATCCTGCCGGATAAAGGTTGCAAGATAATCGTCAAGCACCCGTTCCTGTTTTTGGGTCGTCACCCTGAACCGGCGCCGGAAAAACCCGGTCATTTCATCAGGGGTTGAGAAGCGGTACTGTTTTGGCAACAGCATCATCTCCACATTCGCGTAGATCTCCATCTGGTAGAGCACCTCAAAGAGGCAGTCTGCCTTTGGCCCGGGATAGTACGTTTCACCGTGCAGGGGTTTCCAGAGATCGACATACATCCTCTCCCAGAACGGCATATCGACAAACCAGTACAGGCACACGTACTTCCGCGAGACTGCATCCATCTTTTTGAGCGCTGCCCGGATGTCTTCCATCGTAAGCGAGAGCGAAGCGATGACGAGATCGTACGGGGGGTCCAGATCACGGGCAGGGTCAACATCTTCCCAGAGTTTCTGGACACAGGTGATGTTTGAGATCCCTTTTTCCTTGCAGAGTTCCTTTAAAACCAAAACCATTCCCGCCCCGGGTTCAACAGCAGTGATTTCCCGAACCCTCGGTGCGAGCGGTATCGCAAGGGTTCCCGGCCCGGCGCCGATGTCAAGCACCTTCATATCCTTTGACAAGTCGAGCCCGGCTATCGTCGTCTTTACCCGGTCGTCGTACTGGCCCTCTGAATTTGCGGCATACCGTTTTGCATTCGCCGGATCGTTCCAGTTGTGGGACGAGTCCTCGAAATGCCGCGTGGACTCCTGGAGACGCTGCTTATGCGCCCAGACTGCGTTCCAGTCAACGGGTTCGCAGGCAGGTTCTGGTGCAGGAGGCATATGCTATACTATCGCCATCACCGGTTATGAGGCTTTTGCCGGCAGGTGTATCCCCTTAAAGATTTGTAAAAAGAATGACCGTGAGGAGGCTATCGGTACCGGACGGGCACCATGACTGGGGTAATCCGAAGTATCCTCACTGGTTGTATCGCCGGAGGTAGAGCGCCCATCCCCCGACAAAGAGAGCAAGAACGATAACAACAAAAACAACCGGCAAAACCGGGAACCCGGTCTTCGCGGGAACTGCTACGGAATGCGGCAGGGTCACGTTCTGTGTCGATTTCACTATATTTCCGTCCGAGTCCTTGAACAAAATCTGGACCGGGGCCTGGGTCGTCGTGTTCGGGGCGCTGAAGGTGACTTCGAAGCTGCCGAAGTCGTCGGGCTTGAGCGCACCGATCACATATGTTTTGTAGGGATCCTCCGGGACCGCCGGGGACAGTGCGGTCACGATCACGCCATTTGCTGTCATAAGGCCGGCATTTGTCACATCACCAGTGACATGATACATTCCCCCCGTGAGTTTGACTTCGACATTACTGACCTTGGGGCTTGCCTGTTTCTTGTCGGTACCGAATTGGATTGGCAGTGCCTGGGAAATGCTGTGGTGATTGTCGCCGTTGTCGTACTTCACCGTCATGGAAAGGTCGGTTTCGGAATCCGGGGTTACAGAGAATGTCGTGTTTATTGCTGAGTTTGCGGCAAGGCTGCCGAGGTACTGGATCGATGGCGTGATGGTAGTGCCGTTGCCGGATACGTCAAGGACAACATTCTTTACAGTATTCTGCCGGGAGTTTGCAATCTGGACAATGATCGTCTCCTTCTTCCCCAGTGTAAACGTGTCCGGCTTGCTGATGACGCTCATCATGAGCGGGGTGTTATCCACTTTCACCGGCGTCCGGTAATACAGGCTGTTTGCATCACGGAAATCTATGGAAAATGTCGGGTAATATGTACCATCCAGTGAGTTTGTCACGACATCAAAGACGTATGCCCGGGTCTGGAGCGGGCCGATATTGGACGATGAATCATAGGTCCCGCTGACAAGACGGATGTCGTTGTCGCCAAACGTTGCGTGGTTCAGCATGACACCCTGATCGGTTGTGGAATTGACTGTGTTCCCGTTTGTGACTGAAAATGTCACGGTCGTTTTATCCCCGGTAAAAAGTACACCGGGGTCGATGGTCACGTTGGAGACGTAGACCTTCCCTGCCGCAGTGATCGAATCCTGCGTAGTGTACCCGCTTACCGGTAACACCAGAGCACAGGCACCAAACAGTACCAGAATGAGAAGGTGGTAAAGACTCCGCATTTACATGCCTGCCAGGGTATAGATCTGGTAGATGATGAGCAGGACAACCGGGATGCCAACGGTCAGCGCTGCATCCCTCATCGAGATATTCCGTACCTGCTTTATCCCGAAGATCCAGATGCTGGCGCTCCAGAGTAAAAAAACTATGGAGATGACTGCAGAAATCTGTGTGTACTCCACCATGGCCGGATCCTGCATGAGCGCAGTTGTCGCGTCCTGGATCTGCTGCGGGTTTGTCAGCGCTGCAGAGGTAAGTGCCGGGACTGCCACTTTTGGGAGGTATTCCATAGCTGCAATGACGGCGATAACCGAGCCGATCACCTGTGGTACATAGCCGTATCCGACCACTTCGAGGCATCGCTCGAAACTACCGGTGCCCTTGAAGAGTTTCGAGATCAAAAAGAACGCGCCTGCCCAGATGAGCCAGACAACAAATATCATGATAAATGCCGCAACGACCGCAGCGATCAGGATTAACGAGCCCATGCCGGCCATTGCAGAATCAAGCATCCGGGCGC
>DAOQAA010000031.1:0-24204 GCA_035353675.1 Methanoregula sp.
ATACGACACTCCGTGACGGGGAACAAACCCCGGGGATTGCCTTCACATTTGAACAGAAAATTGAGATCGCACGTCAGCTCTCATCTATCGGTGTCCATACGATTGAGGCAGGGTTCCCTGCATCATCAGCCGCCGAGAAAGAGACGGTTTCTGCTATCAGGAAACTCGATCTTGATACAAACATCTGCGGACTCGCCCGTTCGGTTAAAGCTGATGTTGATGCCGCCATCGATTGTGATGTCGACATGGTCCACGTATTCATCCCGACATCGGATATCCAACGGGAGAACACCATCAACAAGAGCCGGGAGCAGGTGCTCGGGATCACGGACGAGATCATCCGGTATATCCGGGGGCATGTCAACAAGTGCATGTTCTCGCCCATGGATGCGACGCGGACAGATCCTGATTATCTTGTCGAGGTCTGCCGCACCGCGGCACAGGCCGGGGCAACGATTATCAACATCCCGGACACCGTCGGGGTCATCTCACCGTCAGGAATGAAAGCCCTGATGGGCCGGCTAGTCAGCGAGGTTGACTGCCCGCTTGATGTCCACTGCCATAACGACTTCGGTCTCGCCGTGGCAAACACAATCGCTGCCGTTGAAGCCGGCGCCTCGCAGGTGCAGGTGACCATAAATGGCCTCGGTGAACGGGCAGGGAACGCTGATCTCGCGCAGACCGTCATGATCATGGAATCGATCTACGGCATCCATACCGGGATTAAAAAAGAGATGCTTGTGGAAACCTCGCGGCTGGTTTCACGGTTCTCCGGCATCAGTATTGCCCCGACCCAGCCGGTTGTTGGCGAGAACGTGTTCTCGCACGAGAGTGGCATCCATACACAGGGCGTGCTGAAGTGCTCCGCGACATTTGAACCGGGTATCATGACTCCGGAGATGGTCGGGCACCGGCGGAAGCTAACGCTTGGAAAACACGTGGGAAGACACGCGGTGCGCCAGATGCTTGCCGATGTCCATCTCCAGCCGGATGACACACAGCTTGATACAATTGTCGGGCGCGTGAAAGTGATCGCAAACAAGGGCAAACGGGTGACTGATGCCGATCTCTACGAGATTGCTGATAGTGTCATGGGCATAAAAGCCGGGGAAAAAGTGTTCCAGCTTGAGGATATTGCGATCATGACAGGTAACCATGTTATCCCGACAGCAAGCGTAAAAGCGCTCGTAAACGGCACAGAACATGTTTATTCCAGTGTCGGGAACGGTCCTGTCGATGCAGCGCTCAAGGCAATCGTGGGGATCATCCCCTCCCGTATTCAGTTGACCGAGTTCAACATTGAGGCTATCAGTGGCGGTTCGGATGCGATATGCCGGGTCACCATAGCTGTCGAGGACGAACGCGGACGGGTATACGACGCAAGCGGAAGCGGTGATGACATTGTGCTCGCATCAGTGGATGCACTGGTAAACGCGATCAACCTGACAAGCAGGAACTAATTTCACTCTTTTTTAACCGGATCAGACCGCAGGTTGCTAAAAATAATGCTGGCAAAGATAACCTGTAACAACGCCGTAACCAGTAACGACAGATTTTCGATTGTTCACAACCGACGAAAAAAGGATTATGCGGCATTCGGGGCGCTCTTGCCCTCAAGTGCTGATTTGATCTGGCCCTGGAGCTGCTCGAACTTGCCCTGAAGCATTTTTTCCTGTTTCTCTAAGGACTTGATCCTGAGCTCGAGTGTCTCGACTTTTTCGTTAAGTTTCTGGGTGACGTAGTCCTTCTTCTTCTGCACCATGACTGTGCCGATACTCATGTACATTGGCGTGTCATCGGCTGCGTCAGCAACCTCTTCCCCGGCACGCTTGGCCTCGCGCACTGCCATTTCGTACTGGGTTTTCTGGGAAAGTATCGTCTGGAGCTGCTGCTGAATCTGCTGGAGCATTGCAAACTGGTTCTGGACTTTTGGGGAAATGTTCTGCATAATCGTCTCTTCCGTATC
This sequence comes from Methanoregula sp., assembly GCA_035353675.1. GTDB lineage: Archaea > Halobacteriota > Methanomicrobia > Methanomicrobiales > Methanospirillaceae > Methanoregula. Next base: position 1,967 of record DAOQAA010000031.1, read on the forward strand.
AAGTTTCTTTCGCCAGCGATAAAAATGATTCCGCATTAGCTCGCCAAAAGGCAGTCATTTTCCGGAGAGTCGCTGGTCATAACCCCTGCTAAAAAAGTATCAGGGAATGTTCTGCATCTCATCGGCAACGTTGATCAACCGCAGGAACATATTGAGCGCCGCACGCAGTGCTGCAAGATCCTGCGCTTCGATATGAAGCACCAGCGTATCCCTTCCTTCGACCCAGCACTGGGTCGCCGATCGCGGGTTCACGTCTTCCTGCAACTCGGGAAGAAGCGCCCGGTAGATCTGGTCCGCATGATCGGTCGTAAACCGGAACAGGGCTTCATGCTTTACCAAAGGATAACCTCGCAGGGTATATTTGAAAAACCATGATAAAAAAGGGAACTGCCGGTTCTTCCGGCTCCGGTTTTACCGGTAACGTTACCTGGCTTTCAGCTCTTTTATCGCTGCACCGCGTTCCTTAAAGAGGATGCGATGACCGCAGTAGGGACATCGGACGTTAACGTCGATCTCCACTTTCTGTTTGCACCGGGCGCACTTGTAGGTACTTGCCATAGAGAAAATCCCGACTTACTGGGTCTTTTCTTCAACGACACTGGTCCGGTCAATCGCGCGGAGAGCTACACGCAGGGTTGGGGTCTCGGGCTGGTAAGCACCACCGGCGAACTTGTACCCGCACTTCCGGCATTCCCAGATACCAGTGCCTTTCCTCTGCACTGACATTGTGTCACACTTCGGGCAGCGGTGATCTGCCTTTGAGATCTTTTCCATCTCTGCGACACGCTTGCGCACAAATCTTCCATACCTGCAGCCAAAACGCCCTGCCGTACCGGTTACTTTTCCTTTTGCTGTTTTTTCCGAGCTTGCCATGATTGGTATCCACCGAATTGACTTTCTATATTTGTCCTCGTAACTAATATACTTGATTGAGAACCTTAACCTGGCCTTCGCCTTTGGTTAATTTGTTTATCAGATCGTAAAATTCGCCCTGAATGCCAGCCGGGATCCGGACGACGCATACCCAGGACCCGTCCTTCTGCCACTCGTCTTTTTCCATTGTGCACGCAGCTGCGATGTCGCCGTATGCGCGGGCCGCAAAATCAGGCGGGATCCTCACGGCAAGACGGAGTTCTTCGAACCGGATGGGAAGAATCGGGCGCAGCGCCTTTACTGTTTCTTTGACCTGTTCATCGACATGCTTGAACGGATCGATATTGACGCGGGCCTCTTCCATTGCCATGGCAATCCGCTGCGGCGGGTGCGGGTGACCGGTCTGGGGATTGATCGAGTTCCGGGCGATAAACGTGATTACCTGACGGCGCTTTTCTTCCGTCATCTCTTTGCGCTGGTCGGCAGTGAGGTGAATTTCGCCTTTTTCGATAATCTTCTTTGCAATCGTTGCAAAGTCGGTCGTATGAAATACTTTTTCAAGTGCTTCATCGGAAGCCCGGGTTCCCCGTGATGCATTTCCGAATACATTTAAGGCAGCCACGACGTCTTCGATATTTATTGATTCACCCTGACGTACGCGGGCCGCAAGATGGGGTTCTACAAGGATTTCGAACCGTTCACCATAACTTTCAAGACGGGCTACCACCGCGTTCTCAAGAGAGATCATACCGGATCACTGTTTGAACTGTTCGACGTACGATGCAACTTCTTCCTTTGACATCTTCTTAAACACCGCATCTTTGCGTTCAATGATGCCAATCTCTACGGTGTCTACATCGAATTTGCCTTCTGTTGCCGAATGCAGTGCCTTGAGGCCGAGGAGGATCGCGTCCTTAATGGAAAGATCCGGTGTGTATTCCTCTTCAAAGACCTTCATTACTGCCGGCCTGCCAATACCGATACCCGTTGCCTTGTACTCAAGCAAGGTACCGGAAGGGTCTGTTTCAAAGAGCCGGCACTCGCCATCGCTGACACCTGCAATCAGAAGCGCGGTGCCATACGGGCGGATACCGCCATACTGGGTAAGGGTCTGCATGTGGTCGCAGAGCTTCTTTGCCAGCGCCTCAACCTCAATCTTCTCATCGTAGGAGACCCGGTTGATCTGGCATTCGATCCGTGCCCGGTCAACAAGGGCACGTGCATCCCCGACAAGGCCGGATGATGCAACCCCGATATGATCGTCTATACGGAAGATCTTCTCGATTGAGGATGCTTCAAGCAGCTTGGAACTGACACGCTTGTCGACAATGAGGACAATCCCGTCCTGGGACTTGATACCAACTGCCGTTGTGCCCCGCTTTACTGCTTCCCGGGCGTATTCTACCTGGTAAAGTCTGCCATCAGGCGAAAAAACTGTGATCGCCCGATCATAACCCATCTGGTATTGTGGTTGCATGTATTTTCTCCAGATCTTCTATTGTTAAGAACAATCGGCGTGTATTTTTAAATCCCTTTTCAATGACATCAATCTTATGACCGGACGTTGCAACGGGCTCGACCGGCATTGTGCCAAACCGGTACTCAATTGCACCGGTACCGGCTGAACCTTCCGGCCCCGGTGCAGTTTCCTGCCCTGTGATTTCGGGTGCCTGGCCCGGAACAAGTGTTGCGATCCGTTCTCTTAAACTTTCGATTGTTCCTGAAACCGCAATCACCCGGAGGGTGATAGTGCTCTCACGGCAACCGTACAATGTCGAGAGCGCGATGGCAAACTCCCGTTCGGATCCCCGTATACATCGCAGGAGCACATACCCCTTCTCGATCGCAAGTACCGATGGCTGCATCGCTGCGGCTGTAACGTCACCGAAAAGTGATACCACCGCTTCGTATACCGCGTAATAGAGGTCTTTTGCATCAACCGTTATCCCTGCCGGGTCAATGCGGGCGAGGATATACCGCTTTTTTTCCCGGAGTGTTGGCGGGCGTACGGTCATTTGATCACCTTCACGATACTCTCGCCCGGTTCGGTTACCCGGCCAACCCCGGCAAGGGCCATCTGCACATCTGTTTCATCCATGCCAAAAAGAGAACAGAGTCCGGTCACTTCACGCACCGCCCGCATTCCAAGAACAGACTGCGAAGACGATGAGATCGTGAGCGGGAATTCGAACCTGCTGCGCAGGATCATCAGGTCAAGATACCGGTGGATCGCTTTCTGCCGGAGATGTCCCCGTCCACAGATAAGGATCGACAGGTCGATATCAAGAGCCGTATTGTTATCCGCGGCAATCTTTGCCGTCACGTGATCGAACGCACGTTTGTCAGCGGCATGGATACCCCGGATGATATGAACACCGTTTGTCCCGGCAACGGCCCGGTTGAACCCGTTGTCCCCAATCTGCACCGCAACAACAGTACCGGAGCCCCTGCTCTTTTTTGCCCGGCTCTGGACATCCTTTGCCGGGACACCAGAAAGGAACAGTCCCGGAACTACAGAAATGCCGGGTAACTCAAGAGCCGGCGAGTCTGCTGCGACAATGCTGTCATACCCAAGTGTTCGCGCTTCCAGCGCAAGGCGGCGGACAGACGAATCACCGAGAGGATACGGATAAACACAGGCATCGGTGATCTTCATGAAGATACAATTGCGGGAAAAAAGGATAAAGATTATTTGCCCTGGTTTGCATGGGAGCGGATGCTCGGGCGGGTCTTTTCGGTACCCTTTCCACGAGTCCTCATGCCACGTCCCTTGCGCCCGGCAGAGGTCTTGCCGCGTTCGGCACGGCCGCGGTGAGTGGGCTGGGCCATCCATGCAAGATTCTTGTCGCTCTGGATCGAAGGGTGGTGGCCGTCAACGAGAATAACCTCGTAATATTTCCGCTTGCCGTCCTGTCCAACCCAGTAGGAGTTAAGCACTTCCATGTTCGGGTACTTGCGGGATGCGCGTTCTTCCGCGATCCGCTGGAGACTCTTACCGGGAGTGAGGCGGTTCTTGCCCATGCGTGCAGACCGGCGAGCCCGGATAAACCTGAATGTCCGGCGGCCTCCGCGGCGGATCTGAACACGGACAACTGCAATCCCCTGCTTTGCCTTGTACCCGAGCGAGCGGGCGCGGTCGATACGGGTCGGGTGCTCAAGACGGGTGACGCTGCCCTCGCGGCGCCACTCCTGCATCCGGTCCCAGAGCATTGCTTTTACTTCGGACTTGTCAGGTCTTGCCCATGCGTCCCTGACATACGCATACATCGATTTTACCATGTGTTATAACACCTCAAGGTTCGGCCAAATAAGGCTACATTCCTTTGGAACGGGACGAATCCCGTATTCTTATAAAATAGACCGGGAGGGATATTAAAGTACGCGGGCACCCATAAAGGCAAATGCGGAGAGATTTGTGGGGATCGGGTTTTATTCTTACACAGCAGGCGATGTCCCTTTGCGTTTTTCTACGACCCGTATTCCTTCGATACGGGTGACCGGGTACTGGCCGTTCTCATCCTTTTCTGCGGACTTGACCATGTCCCAGATTGTAAGGAGCGCAACAGAGACACCGGTCAAGGCTTCCATCTCGACCCCGGTCTTTCCGGTTGACTTTGTTTTAACAACCGCTTCGATGAACCCATCACCTTCAGTAAAGTCAACGCTGATAGCGCCAAGCAGGATCGTGTGGCACATCGGGATAATCCGGGGTGTATCCTTTACCGCGAGAGTAGCTGCAACCCGTGCCGTGGCAAGGACATTTCCCTTGACTACAGTACCCTCCCGGATTGCCGTAAGGGTTGCCGGTCTCAGGTAGATCCTCCCGGTTGCCACCGCTTCGCGCACGACGTCTGACTTCGCGCTGATATCCACCATCTGTGCCCTGCCTTCTGAAATATGGGTAAACTCAACCATTTTTTTTCTCACTCCTGAACAATTCCTTCGGGATCCTGCCTGCAAGGTCTGACGCGAGCATTCCCTCTCCGCGCTCAGCAGCCACGCATTCCCCGGCTCTCCCGACAGCATAGGCCGCGATACAGGATGCCTCAAATGCAGGCAGGTGACAAAGAAGCGCACCACACACACCAGCAAGGACGTCACCGGTACCGCCAACACTCATCGCGGGATCACCGGTCCGGTTGAACCGGACCCTCTTGCCATCTGTAATAATATCCACAGGCCCTTTAAGAAGGATGGTGCCGCCAGACTTTGCTGCCGCAGCACGGGCCATCCGCGCCCGACCGCACACATCCATTGCGTCATCTGATAGCCGGATGCCGGAGATCCGCTCAAATTCCCCTGCATGTGGAGTGTACACGGTTTCCCCTGCGGCTTTTGGAAGCGGAATCCGGAGGGCATCGGCATCGAAAACCGCTTTTTTGCAGTGCGGGGCGACTGCAAGGACAACTTCATGGCTTTCCGTTCCAAGCCCGTTCCCGCAGACAACCACATCCGCACGGTCTGCAAGACCCGTGAGCCGTTCCAGGTGTTCCCCGGATATCCGGTTACCTTCGAGACGCTCATAAATCAGGTCCGGCACCGGTTCAAACACCGGCGACGCGATCCTGACAATATCGGCACCGGCCCGGAGTGCCCCGATACCGGCAAGATACGGTGCGCCCTGGTACGGCCCGCCCCCGATCACAAGCACCTCACCCCCGGCACCCTTATGACTGTTTTTCCTACGCACCGGAATGAGAGTAAGATCCCCGGGCCCGGTACAGATTTCTGCTTCAATTGGAATGCCGATATCAGCAACAACAGATCCCGTCACCTTGGGCCGGTGGAATGCGCAAATCCGGTCTGCCCTCATGCCCGGCGTCGGGATATCAGCTGCAATAATCTTTGCCCGCGTGGCATTTGCCATCGCAACACAGGTTGAAAGGGGTTCCTTTGGTTTACCGGAAACTCCAGTACCAAGCAGGGCATCGACAATCACATCCGCAGAGTCGAAGTGTGATGAAAGCGCGCGGAGATCATCTGTCGAAACAAACGGGTGAAGGGTTACCCGGCATCCCCTGAGTGCCGTAAGCTGGCGGGCACAGGAAGGACTGCGGGTTCCGGCATCAAGATAACAGACCGTTGTGTCCACACCGCGCTGGAGATACCGGGCCGCCACCATACCGTCCCCGCCGTTGTTGCCCCGGCCACACAGGATAAGGACCGTCTTTGGCTGAAATGCAAGCACGGATTCTGCAAGGGCCCTGCCCGCGCTCTCCATCAGCTGGAGACCGGACACCCCAAGCGTCTGCGCGTTTAAATCCACCGCACGCATCCGCTCGTGAATGATAAGTCCACCTTCAAGAAACTCTTCAGCGCAGGCAAAGAGGTCGGACATATGCTAACACTTCATCTGTAAGAACTCTATAAATAATAGACAATGGGTTTCTGTGATGATGTAAAAGCCGCCACCGAAATGATCACGGCTGCAGACGAGATTACCATCATCTCCCACATAGATGCGGACGGTATCTCCTCCGAAGCAATTCTTTCGCAGGCAATTGCCCGTTATGGCATCCCCGTCCGCTCCGTTTTTGTCCGGCAGCTTGAACCGCTCACGATGCCGCAGGTACCGGACGATGCATCGTTCAAGGTATTTACGGACCTTGGCGCCGGCCAGCAAAACCTCCTTGCCGGAAAGGGCCTGAAAGAGAAAGACGTGCTGATAGTCGATCACCACGTCAGCCAGCCAGGAGAGGTTACCTATCCGCAGGTCAACTGCCTCCCGTACGGCTACACGAAAATGAGCGCTGCCGGTGTTGCCTACCTGATTGCAAAGCAGTTGGATAATGCAAACCTCGACCTTGCAAAGCTTGCCGTGATCGGCAATGTCGGTGATATGATGGCCAGGGAGACCTGCGGCCTTGTTGGCCCAGCCCGGGAGCTGATCGTCGAAGATGGAATCCGTCACAAATCGGTTAAGGTCTGTAAAAAAGACCTCAACTGTTACGGTACTGCCACCCGCCCGGTATATCTTTCGCTTGCCTACAATGACGACCCGTTTATCAAGGGAATCAGTAATAACCCCGATGGTGCAAAGCAGTTTTTAAGGAAACTGGGGATTTCCCAGCAGACATCCGACGGGCGCTGGTATGTCTGGGAGGAACTCTGCGATGAGGACCGGCGCACGATAACATCCGCTCTTGCCGAACAGCTCATCGCAAACGGGGAAGGCATTGAACGGCTCTTTGCCGAGAGCTACCGGTTCCCGGACGAGATCCCACGGACCCCATTAAGGAATGCACAGGAATATGCGACGCTCCTTAATGCCTGCGGCCGGTGGACAAAGCCCGCCATCGGGAGCGCGATCCTCAAAGGCGACCGGGGCATGGCGTACAGGGAAGCAGAGCATATGCTTGGGAACCACCGGGCGATTATCAGGAACCTGCTCCAGTACATTATTGAAACCGGTGTTACGGAACTTGAAAACGTCCAGTATATCCATGTAGGGGGAAAATTCCCGGACACCATTGTCGGGATAGGTGCCGGCATGGCGCTCTCGAAACTCAACGCTCAAAAACCCATCCTTATCATGTGCGAGGTGCCGGAGGACAAGAATCTCACCAAGGTTTCGATGCGCACAACGGAACGGGTGCTTGAAAAAGGGATCGATCTCCAGAAAGCGATAAGCGAGGCCTCAGCTGAATATGGTGGTGGCGGCGGAGGGCACAAGATCGCGGCCGGAGCGTTTATCCCAAAATCCGCTGAACAGGAGTTTGTCAATCGTGTCAACAGGATACTCCAAGAACAGTTCGCTTGCGAGAGTGCAGGCAATCGCTGATTACCAGTTCGGAAACCTCGCAGGGACCGGGCTCTTTCCCGAAGGCTGCGAGTTTTTATTCTCGACGACGGGACGTATCCGCCAGATCATCTATGCCGGCACGAGGCTCGCGACCGTCAGGGCATCGGACGGCCGGCTCACGCTCGGGATCGAGGGGGCACGCCGGCTCCACGCGCTCCTTCCGGTGCCCGGCTACCGGGTCGTCGTCCGGGACGACGTCGCGGAGTTTGTCGCGCAGGGGAAGAACGCGTTTGCAAAGCACGTGGTCGCGGCAGACCCGCAGATCCGCGCGGGGGACGACGTGCTGGTGGTCGCGGGCGGAGATCGGCTCATTGCCTGCGGCGCTGCGCTCCTTTCAGGCGCAGAGATGCTTGCATTTAATTATGGTGTAGCGGTAAGAGTACGGCAGGGGAGTGAAAAGAATGCTTCCGGGAAATATCAATCCGCGCCAGATGAAGGCGATGATGAAGAAGCTCGGCATGCAGGTCGAGCAGATTGAAGACGTCCAGAGTATTGTCATAAAGACGCCAAAAGGCGACTGGGTATTCGGCCCGGCCGAAGTAACGGCAATGACCATGCAGGGGGTTACGACATACCAGATCTCAGGCCAGCCGCATTTTGAAGAGGCTGCCCTTGTGATCCCTGAAGAGGATATCGCAATGGTTGCCGAACAGGCGCAGGTACCGGCCGAAAAGGCAAAGGAAGCGCTGATTGCTACAAAGGGCGACATTGCCGAAGCGATTGTAAAACTCTCCTCGCCATGATCGACGCAGGAGACCGCGTCCTTCTCGTTGGTGAAGGCAGGGAATTTTTTGTCCGGGCAGGTCCGGGCACACTATCGACCGACAAGGGCCAGCTCGATCTCGCACCGCTTGTCGGAGCGGCAGCCGGGGACGTGTTTACGACACACATGGGTGCGCAGTTTGTACTTCGCATCCCCCGGCCAACGGATTTTTTTGTGCACGGCAAGCGTTCCGGTGCACCGATGCTTCCAAAAGACATCGGGCTTGTGATCGCCTTTACCGGCATGAACAAAAATGACGAGGTTCTCGATGCCGGCACCGGCAGCGGGGTTGCAACGATCTTTTTTGGCGGGATCGCAAGCCATGTGAAGACATACGAAGTCAGGCCTGATTTCTCAGCTCTTGCGGCAAAAAATATCAAAGAAGCAAAACTTGACAACGTGGAAGCCATTGCAGCTGATGTCCTCACCGCTGAAGGCACTTTTGATGTGATCCATCTGGATATGCAAATCGCTGCAGAGCATGTGGCATTCGCATACGATCACCTTCGGGCAGGAGGCTACCTTGCATGCTACACGCCTTTTCTGGAGCAGATGGCAATTGTTGTCGATGCGGCACAGTCGCGGTTCCCCGAAGTCCATACTCACGAGCTCATTGAACGGGAGATGACCCGGTCAAAGCGCGGCACCCGGCCATCGACAAGCGTAAGCCATTCCGGGTATATCACGATAGCAAGAAAATAGAAGAGACCGGGAAAAAGGTATTTTTCTTACTCTTTTATTGCATGCCCGTTCTTGTCCCCGCGCCCGATCCCTTTGTAAATAAATCCGTTTTTGATGCAGGCATCCGGGTCGATAATATTCCGGCCATCTATGATAACCGGGTGCTTCTTTCCGGTCAGCGCTTTTATCCGGGCTGCATCAAGAGACCGGTACTGGTGATGGCCGGCAAAGATAACGACAACATCGGCACCACGGACCGTGTCCTCAAACGAGGGTGTGAGGGTAACGCCCGGGGCATGCTCCACAAACGGGTCGTGAATGGCAACCGTGGCTCCGGCTGCGACCATCTCATCGCGGTATGGTTCTGACGGCGTGTTTCTCGTATCGTCAGAATTTGCAAGGAACGCCCACCCGAGGAGCGCGATCTTTGCTCCTTTGACCGTTGTGCCGGCCCGTTTGAGCGCATCGAACGTAAGACGCGCCATGTGACGGGGCATGAAATCGTTGATGGTGCGGGCAAGGACAAAGAGGGAGCGTTCTCCCGAGGGATAATCGAGATTCTCCTTTCCCAGCTGCTGGACGCCGCGTTCGAGATGGTATGTGTCTTTTGTAAGACAATGCCCGCCAACGCCGGCACCGGGCCAGAGTATCGCACGGGTAATTCCCTCACCCTTGAGGCTGTCAACACCGGTCCTTACATCATAGAAGTTGACACCCATTGCCTCACAGTAGAGCGCCAGTTCGTTTGCCGCCGCGATCTGGAGGTCGCGGAATGTATTCTCCGTGGTTTTTGTTACCTCTGCAGCCGTTGCGCTCATCGGAATTACCTTACCCATCGTGAGTACTGGCGAGTAGAGTTCGGTGGCACGGGCAGTACTCACCGGGTCAATCCCGCCGACGATCCGGTCATGTTCCCGGATATTCCTGAGCAGCCGGCCGACCATCACCCGCTCCGGGGCATGGGCAAGCGCAAAATCCGTTCCTGCCACAAGGCCGGACTCCTGTTCGAGCATGGCACGCGCCGGGCCAATAGTCGTCCCCGGTGTGATCGTGGATTCGAGAACGACAAGCATTCCGGGTTTCAGGTAGCGGCCGACGTTTTTGATACCTTCGTTTAAGGCCGAGAAATCGGGGATGAGATCATCTTTGTTCTTAAACGGGGTCTGGATCGAGAGGGTGACTGCATCCAGGTTAGCAATCTTCGAAAAATCGGAGGTACAGGCAAATTTTCCCGCCGCGACCACTTTTTTTAAGAGTTCTTCAAGCCCCGGCTCTTCGCCTTTCAGGGGGCTTTCCCCCCGGTTGAGCATCGCGATCTTGTATCCCGATGAGGGAGAATCTCGCTGGAACCCGTAAACGTGTGCGAACCGTGGGGAATCAGCAAAGAGCGCTGCAGCAGGGATGCCGACATACCCCATACCGATAACTCCGATGTTCCGGATCGGTCCCCTTTTTTGTATTAATGCATCAAGCGTCATTATCAGTTCCCGGATGAGAAACCGGCACGGATCTGTTCGCTCACTTCAAGGTTGCGGATTGCCTGCTCCGGAGTTACCGGGAATGGCATGCGGTTCTTTGCACAGTCGATAAAGGTTGAAAGTTCCACTTTTAAAGGCTCGACCTTGTTTACCATTACTTTCTCGATAATGTTTTCCTGCACATACCGCTCGTTCTCGAACTGGTACTGGCCGGGCTTCCGGTAAATTGTGACCTCCTGGCTCATGAAATCTCCTTCTACCGTGAAGTCTTCATCCTCAACATAGAACAACCGGATCTTTTTTGAGGCTTTGCGGCTCGCTGAAAGCGACACCGGCACCCCGCCGCATTGCATGAGTACGCTACAGAGGTCGTCATTTCCTACAGAGTGAATGCCGCAGGGGTTTGGGAAAAAAACGTTTGCTACAATATCGATATCGTGGATCATCAGATCTTCTACAACGGAACTTCCCGTCACACGGGCGGAGGCGGGGTTATGCCGTTTTAATTCCATGTAAAGGGGTTTTCTGACGATCTTTTTTATCTCGGTAACAATCGGGTTGAAACGCTCGATATGACCAACGCCGATCGTAATCCCCTCCGGGGCGGCAGTCATGAGGTCGCGGGCTTCGGCAGTCGTCGCACAGATCGGCTTTTCGATAAATACATTTTTCTTTGCGGCAAAGACCTTCCGAACTACCCCGGCATGGAACTGTGTCGGCACGCAGACGCTTACCGCATCTACATGGGCAAGAAGTTCTTCAATGGTCGGATAAACGGTTGCACCGTGCTGTTTTGCGATTGCCTCGGCAGCGTTTATATTCACATCGCAAATCCCAAAATGATCCACACTTTTCAGCTCGGAATAGATACGGGCATGGTTCTTACCCATCGCCCCGACACCGATAACGCCGACATCCATGTTATTTCACCCGGTTGAGGACTTCGCAGATATAGGCCAGGTCTTTTGTGTCAAGCGATGGGTGCACCGGGAGGGAAAGCACCGTATCGGAAAGCCGGGTTGCCACCGGGCAGGGATCGGGGTCGGCAGCAGGTGCATACAGGGGCTGCCGGTGGATTGGGATCGGGTAGTGGACTGCCGAACCGATTCCTTTTGCCTTTAACAGGTCCATCAGGGCGCTCCGGGAGAGCGGGAAATCCTTTGTGACCTGGACCACGTACTGGTGGTACACATGCTGGATGTTTTCGGCCACTTTTGGCTTGATAAGCCCCTTTGCCGCGAGATTTGCCGTATAATATTCTGCGTTCTTGCGCCGGCGCATGTTAAACTTGTCCAGTTTTTTAAGCTGGACAATTCCAATGGCAGCGGCAATATCAGTCATCCGGTAATTATACCCGAGCTCAGTGTGAAGGTATTTTGCGCTCTGGCCATGGTTGATAATGAGACGGAGACGGTCTGCGGTCTGTTTGTCATTTGTCGTGACCATCCCGCCTTCACCGGTAATCATATTCTTTGTTGCATAGAACGAGAAACACCCGGACTGGCCGAAATTACCCACCTTCACGCCATGATACATGGCACCATGAGCCTGTGCCGCATCCTCTATAAGCTTGAGGTTGTGCGTTTCGCAAATCTCTTTTACCGGATCAACATCAAACGGCTGGCCGAAAAGGTGGACGCCGATTACGGCTTTGGTCTTTGGTGAGATGCGTTCTTTTACCTGATCGGGATGGATATTGAACGTTTGTTCGTCTACATCGGCAAAGACCGGCTTCGCACCGCACATCGACACAGCTGTCGCGGTCGCAATAAACGAGAATGCGGGAACTATAACTTCGTCACCGGGACCGATACCCTCGGCAAGAAGCGCTGCATGAAGTGCAGTCGTCCCATTGCTTACTGCCACTGCCTGCGCAGTGCCACAGTACCCGGCAAACTTTTGTTCGAATTCGGCAACCTTGTCACCCTGAGCGAGCATGCCGGACATAAGTACATCCGACACCGCCGCGACTTCGTCCTGGCCAATAACCGGCCGCGCGATAGGTATCTGCATTCTTCACGTCCTATAAAAATAAACGAATTTTCATAAATTGATAATTGATGATTAAGTAACACTTGGATAATAGTATTCCTGTAGATAATATTTGTACTATACAACAGCATGACGCTTACAGGATCTGAATTAGGAGAAGCCGTATCCTGAAGATAGGTACATTAGGTGAGAATGCGCATATTATCCTGAAAGGAAGTTAACGCGGGGAGGTGTTGCCATGCATCACATAATATCAATAGGGGATTTTGATCGCAGCGCTATCGATCGCCTGCTGGATCACGCAAAACAGATCGAGATGATGAAATATAATAAAAATGCTCTCGACGGCAAAATCCTTGCTGTCCTCTTTTTTGAACCAAGTACAAGAACCCGGATGTCATTTGAATCCGCGATGGCACGCCTGGGCGGGACTTCCATATCGGTGAGCAGTGTCGAAGCCTGCTCAATGGCGAAGGGTGAGACCCTTGCCGATACCATCAGGGTGGTGAGCGGGTATGCGGATGCCATTGTCATCCGCCACCCAAAGGAAGGCGCTGCACGACTCGCTGCAGAATTTGCAAAAGTCCCGGTAATAAATGCCGGTGACGGTGCCGGCCAGCACCCGTCCCAGACGCTTCTTGACCTTTATACCATCCGCCAGTCGATGAAGATTGACGGCATTGACGTGGCGCTTGTCGGGGACCTCCGGTACGGGAGGACGGCACACTCTCTTGCTTCCGCGCTTTCCCTCTATGGTGTCCGGCTCCACACGATTTCCCCCCCGGGTCTTGAACTCCCGCCCTCCCTCGCTGCGAACCTTTCTGAAAAAGGGATGGAAATCATCAACCATACAGATATTGAAGAGGTAATCCGCGAGGTTGATGTCCTTTATGTCACACGGATCCAGCGTGAACGGTTCCCGGACTCAACGTCATACTTCAACGTTGCTTCCAGTTACCGGATCACTCCCGAACTTCTTTTGGGGGCAAGAAAACACATGATCGTCCTGCACCCGCTCCCCCGGGTGGACGAGATCGACCCCCGTCTCGATGACTCCCCGCATGCCCGGTATTTCGAGCAGTCGAAAAACGGGGTTCCGGTGAGAATGGCCATGCTGCTGGACGTGATGAGATGAAACATATCATACCCCCAAAGATGGATTCCAATGAAAGTGAGGGTTTGCTAATACGGAGGATCAAAAACGGCACCGTAATCGACCATATTGACGGGGGCGAAGCGCTTAACGTGATCAAGATCCTTGGCATTGTCGGGACGACAACTGAAACCCTATCCATTGCGACAAACGTGCCAAGCCAGAATATGGTCAAAAAGGATATCGTCAAGATCTCGAACCGGGAACTCTCAAAAGAGGAGGTCGACCGGATTGCGCTGATTTCGCCCCGTGCAACCATCAATATTATCCGGAATTACAAGGTCTGTGAAAAGCAGGGTGTTGAGATCCCCACGCTGATCGCAGGGAGCGTAAGGTGCCCGAATCCCGGCTGTATCTCCCGTACAAACGAACCCATTAAAAGCAGGTTTGAAGTGCTGCCCGATGGTAAAGGCCTTCGCTGTCTTTACTGCGATTCGGTTATCACAAAAGATCTGACCAGTTTTATTATATGAGGGCAGCCGGTTGGGATGAGTATCTCGGGCTGATATCAGGATTCAGCCCAAAATCCGGCAAAACACAATTATGCCCGACTCAAATAATAACAGCCTTCCAACAGGGCGCAAAAATATTAGTTTTCAGGTTTTTTTGATGAAATCAGGTGACCGTGGACATCAATTTCGCCGCGCCAAATCCGGGTAGATGAGATCCAGCGGCCGTCTTCAGCGAGAACACAGGTAATCTGGTGGATGTCCACTTTCCGCAGTTTTTTCTCGCGACGCATCTTGTTAATCTCCACTGCAACCGGGAGTGTCTCTTCAGAGACAACAATCGCATCGAAATCAGCATCGAGCGCTGAACCGAACCGGTCGCTGAGCGGCTCGATCTCCCAATGAGTCGCATACTGTTTTTCCTCACATTTTACGGAAAGATAGTCGGAAATAAACTTCTCAAGGTCTGCCTTTCGTTTTGCAAACGGGTGAATCGGGTGCGTTTTCCTGCTGGCAAACTCATCGGTAGTGAGACCGATTACAACCTTCCCGTCAGGCCCTGCTAAGGCAAATGACCGGGTCAGGAGCCGTTTATGGCCGTCGTGAAGCGGATCAAAAGTGCCCCCTACCATAACCTTCATACTGTCTGTACGTTAAGTTCCTATGGTATTATGGGTATGGATGGGAATGTCGTTGGAATGCCTCTGTTTGCCGCACCAAATGCAACGGTTGTGGGAAACGTCACCTTCGGAAAAGATGTCGGCATCTGGTTTGGCGCAGTCCTCCGTGCCGACAAGGACCGGATCACTATAGGCGACCGGTCAAACATACAGGATAATTGCGTTGTCCACACAAGCAAAGGGTTCCCTGCCATGATCGGAAACGATGTCTCCGTCGGGCATGGCGCGATCCTTCATGGCTGTACTGTTAAAGACCGGGTGCTTGTCGGCATGGGTGCAATCGTGTTAAACGGTGCAGTGGTAGGCGAAGATTCCCTGATTGGGGCAGGAGCCGTAGTTACGGAAAGCATGCAGATCCCGCCCGGGTCGGTTGTGGTTGGTGTCCCCGGGAAAGTACACAAGGAGACTACGCCAAAACAGCGTGCACATATCGTCGAAAATGCGCAGTCTTATGTCAGGCTTGCCGGTGAATATATCCATGGGTGACGTTGTCGTTA
Source organism: Methanoregula sp. (assembly GCA_035353675.1). Lineage (GTDB taxonomy): Archaea > Halobacteriota > Methanomicrobia > Methanomicrobiales > Methanospirillaceae > Methanoregula. Next base: position 17,335 of record DAOQAA010000031.1, read on the forward strand.
TCGGGGCCGGAGTCAGCGGCATCCAGGCAGCGCTTGACCTCGCAAACCACGGAATTGTTGTCCACCTCATCGAAAAGGAGCCTACCATTGGCGGCCACATGGCACAGCTCGACAAGACATTCCCGACAAACGACTGCTCCATGTGCATCCTCTCGCCAAAGATGGTGGATGTCCAGCGACACGAAAATATCCAGATTCATACTCTTTCTGAAGTGGAAAATGTCGAAGGTGAAGCAGGACATTTTAAAGTCACTATCCGGGAGCACCCGCGATATATCGACATGGAAGCCTGCACCGGTTGTGGCGACTGCGTCCAGATCTGTCCTGTTGAGGTATACAACCGGTTCGATGCCGGTGTCGGTGTCAGGAAAGCGATCTACAAGCCCCACCCGCAGGCAGTTCCCGACAAGGTCGTAAAAGACAAGGAGCACTGTATCGAATGCGGGCTTTGTTACGATGCATGCGGGCCACAGGCTATCCGTCATGAAGATGCAGACAAACTGACGGTCATCGATGCAACAAGCATTATTGTCACAACCGGGTACGAGGTTTTCGATGCACAGAAGAAATCCCAGTTCGGATACCTGAAGGTACCCGATGTTATCACGAGCCTTGAACTGGAGCGGATGATAAACGCCGGTGGCCCGACCGGGGGGAAGATCCGGCGTTTAAGCGACGGGAAAGAACCGGACAGCATTGTCTTTATCCAGTGCGTGGGCTCACGGGACATGTCCGTTTCAAAGCCATACTGCTCATGCGTTTGCTGCATGCAGGCAATTAAGAACGCGATGCTCATAAAAGAGAAACACAGGGAGATTGATGTAACCATCCTGTACATGGATGTCCGTGCCTATGGCAAGGGGTATGAGGAATATTACGAGCGGGCCAGGGCTTTGGGGGTCCGGTTCCTTAAAGGGATGCCATCCGACATACTTGCTGATAAGAACAACAAAAGTATCCGGTTCCAGGTAGAGAACACCGAGACCGGGGAGGTGCAGACACTCCGCCCCGGCCTTGTCGTGCTTTCGGTGGGCATCCAGCCAACCGATACGACCGCAGCACTTGCAGGAAAACTCGGCGTTCCGCTTGAAGATAGCGGATTTATCCGATCTGTTCATGACGCGATGGACACGACAGGAACAATGAGGCCGGGGATTTATATTGCCGGTGCGGCAATCGCCCCGAAAGATATACCCGATAGTGTAGCCTCTGGGGAATCGGCTGCGATGCGGGCATTTATTGATGTGAAAAAAGCAAAGGCTGCAAGGGCGCGATCCCAGTGAAGGAAACTGCTACGCTCTGGTGGGATGAGACGCTCCAAGGCATCCGGTTTATTGACCAGACGCTGCTTCCCGCGCAGTATGTCATTGACGAATGTACCACGGTTGACCGGTTGATCACCGCAATCAAACGACTGGAGATCCGGGGGGCACCGGCGCTCGGGGTTGTCGGTGGATATGGTGTTGCACTTGCTGCGGTCACGTGTCCGGATACATCGTTTAATGCGTTTGTCGCAGCAGTACGATCAGAAGCCGGGCGTATCCGGGAGAGCCGCCCGACGGCGGTAAACCTCAGCTGGGGCGTCGACCGGGTGCTCGCCCGTTTAGAGGGGGCAAAGGATCCCGCCTCTGCCAGAACTGCAACCCTGACTGAGGCAATTGCAATCGCCACGGAAGATACGCAGTGCTGCCATGCTATCGGGGATTATGGCGCAGCACTGCTTCCCGACAACTGCACAATACTCACGCATTGTAATGCGGGAGCACTGGCCTGTTCCTCATGGGGGACTGCCCTTGGCGTGATCCGGTCGGCAGTTGAGGCAGGAAAATCGGTGAAGGTAATTGCCTGCGAGACAAGGCCGCTCCTCCAGGGGGCTCGCCTCACCGCATGGGAACTTGCCCGTGATGGGATCGATGTCACGGTAATTACCGATTCGACTGCCGCCCATATCATGCGTTCCGGAAAAATTGATGCCGTGATCGTAGGGGCGGACCGGATCACCTGCGACGCGGTCTTTAACAAAATCGGCACCTACATGCATGCATTATGTGCCCGCCACCACAATATCCCGTTCTATGTCGCCGCGCCGACCTCAACGTTTGATGCCACACGAAAAGAGAGGGAAGTAACCATTGAAGAAAGAGGGCGCGAGGAACTTGCAGTCGTGGGGAACCGCACCCTGATTCCTGACGGCGTCCCGGTAAAGAACTACGCATTTGATGCGACACCCATGGATCTCGTCAGCGCAATCATAACAGAACGCGGCGTGGTCCGGCCGCCGCTTGATCTCAGCGCACTCTTATCACGCACCGCGTCAAATAACGTTCAATAAAAAGGATAACGGCGCATGGCTCTTGATCTCACTCCCTGGCAGCACCTTATCTACCTTATTGGAGAGGCCACCATTCTCATCATCCTTGGCGGGCTCCTTGTCTCCTTTGTGCTGGTCATCATCTCGCTGTACTCCATAAAAAAGCGCCGACTCTACTTCCCCAGCTTGATCCGTGCGGGTATCGTGCTCTTTGAAGGGAACATGAAGGCATTTTTCCGGTTCCTCGGCCTTGAGGACAAGGAGATGCTGGCATTTTTTATTCAGCTCCACAACACAATGAGCGCGAATGCCTTCTCCAAGATTCCCGTAAAGGATCGCGCAATCTTTTTCCCCCAGTGCCTGAGATCTGCAAAGTGCCCGGCCCACCTGACTCCGGAAGGGTTAAAGTGCGTCAATTGCGGGCAATGTACTGTTGGAGAAGCCGCACAGAATCTTGAAAAAATGGGTTACCGGGTCTTTATTGTACCAGGGTCGTCTTTTATCAAGAGGATGGTCAAAAAATACCGCCCGAAAGCAATCATCGGTGTCGGTTGCTTAAGCGAAGTAAAGGATGGCATCGATATGGCCGACAAGATGAGCATGATGGTGATGGGGGTTGTCACCTTAAAGGAAGGGTGCGTTGAAACGATCGTCAACTGGCAGGATGTCTACGATGTGGCACTACTCGGCCTTGATCCGGCATCAATTCCCGAGAACCTTCATGCTCTTGCCGGTTAATTTCCCGCTCTTTATTTTGCCATGGACAATGATGGCATCGCTGCTGGTCACGTCACCGACATGGACATCCGGACGGATCATGACTTTTCCACCGGCGGTTACTGAATATATCGCGCAGTGATCGAGAAGAGTAACATCTCCTTTTGCAACAAGCGGGCCTTTGACACGGGCATGGCTCCCGATGATCGCGCTCCCGCATTCGATATCAAGAGCAACACTTGACTTCATACCCAGCTCAAGCCTGCCGGTCACCACAAGTTTACCCCAGAAATGGGTCCGGGCCGGCACGATAAAGTCGCCATCGATCCTGACATTGCCTTCGTAATACGCCCCTTTTGGTGCATAATACGTGCTGCCTTTCTGGATGACGCCTGCCATGTTTTTATCAAGGTAGATGAGGCATGACCTTGTGCATATAGTTTGTTGTCACACCAGAGTCCGCAAAATCACAGGAAGACTGCGGACAGCGTAAAAACCACAAGTGAGGCAAACATCCCCATTTTGAGAAGTGTCGTCGATCTGACCTCTTTTAGCCGGGCCGAATCTGTGCAGCCAAGCGCCCGGAATGCCGCGACAAGAATTATGGCGTCGACAATGGCAATACCAGCCAGATACCATGCCCCCCACCAGAAAAACGGAAGGGCGCTTGTCGCGATTGCTGCAAGGGTGAAGACAAACGCGAGAAGTGCGGTCTTTCGCACGCCAATCCGGATGGACAGGGTATCGGCACCCCCGGCGCGGTCTCCTTCGATATCCTCGGCATCCTTCAAGAGTTCACGGGCAAGCATCGCAAGGAACGTGATGGCAGCAACCGGAAGCATATGCACAAACCCGTCCCAACCGGCAAACGCTCCGCCGAAAAGGAAGATGCTTGCGGAAAGGAAGGAGACTGCGGCGTTCCCGAAAAACGGCGTGCTTTTTAACCGGGCAGCGTAGGCAACAAGGAGGGCAGAATTAAAGAGGGCAATTACAAGGCAGAGCGCCGATGTGAACACACTGGTAATAATTCCCAGTATAAAGAGGACTCCGGCGTATACCAGCGCGGCGTTCCGGGTGACTGTGCCGGACGGGATGGGACGTTTGGGGCGGTTGATCGCGTCGATCTCCGCATCGTAATAATCGTTAATCACGTTTCCGGCCGCAGTAACGAGAATAACAACAGCCATGAGCAGGATGACACCGGGCACGATGGTCCCGGTGGCAATGAGGTACGCGACAATTGCCGCAAGCCCGGCAACAATCGAGTTTGCGGGACGGATAATATTGAAAAATCCTGCCGGGTGCATGTACAATCACGTATCTGGCCGTTTGGTAATTAACCTGCCTTAAAACAGCCAGTAAAACAGATTTCACGGGCGAGGGGGGATTTGAACCCCCGACCATTAGCTTAGGAGGCTAACGCTCTATCCGGACTAAGCCACTCGCCCATTGCTCATACCAATTGCAGGGGAATATGTATAAGTTTTGCGCGCTGCAACATCTTCCCGCAATGGATATAATAGAGGCTACAGAAGGAAAGACCACATTTCTTGTCCCGGTACAGGATGACCTGGAGCAGTTCCCGCCCGGTACAGCCCCGGTTTTTTTTAACCGCCGCATGGAAATCAACCGTGACGCGACCGTTCTTCTCCTTTCTGTCCTCAAACCTTCCGATTACGTTGACGCAATGGGCGCAACAGGTGTCCGGGGGCTCCGCGTCGCAAACGAATGCGGGATCCCGGTCACCATCAACGACAAGGACCCGGAGGCAATCCCCCTCATCCGGCAGAATGCCGAACGGTCCGGGCTTCCGGTTACGGTGACATGCCGGGATGCCTGTTCCCTGCTCTTTGAGCAGTCCTTTGATGCTGTCGACCTTGACCCGTTCGGGACGCCCGCACCGTTTATTGATGCTGGCATCCGGGGCTCTCGGAGGTTCCTGCTCGTGACGGCGACAGATACCGCGCCACTCTGCGGGGCGCACCTCCGGGCGGGGATCCGTAGATACTTTGCCCTCCCGAAAAACACCGATTATCACGGGGAAGTGGGGCTCCGTATTCTCCTCGGGTTTGTTGTCCGGGAAACGGTGAAGTACGACCGGGGCATCGAACCGCTGTTTTGCTTTGCCCGTGAACACTTTGTCCGCTTAAATCTCAGGCTGACCCGGGGGCCAAAAGCGGCGGACCGGACAATTGCACAGATCGGTTTTGTGATGCAGTGCCCTTCCTGTGCCTACCGGGAAGAGCATCCGGGTATGATCCCGGCTCCTGCCACCTGCCCGCACTGTAAAAAACCGCTTGATCCTATCGGACCGCTTTACCTTGGAAAACTGTTCAACGATGAAGTTCTTGGGGAGATGCAGGAGAAACTTGCAGAAACCGATCTCGGTACAAAAAAGGAACTTGCAAAACTACTGGCAGTCTGCCGTGAGGAACTCCCGGTATCCAGTCATTATGATTACCACCGGCTAGCCCAGTCGCTTTCCACTTCACCGCCGCAGATAGAAACCGTCATTGAACGGCTGCGGCTGGCCGGGTATGCTGCAAGCCGTACGCAGTTCTCCGGAACAGGGATAAAGACTGATGCGCCGCTTGAGGTATTACTGGACATTATCGGCACATCGAAAAATGACCGTGAAACCCCGGATTAAAAAATTACGGATTATCTCATTCTTTTTTAAAAGACCCGGTTACGGTGCATTGTTTTAAAAAACAGGGATCGGGCCTAGTGCTCGATGATGATAGTGAGGATGTCCCCGTCCAGGAGTTTATGGCCAAGACCAACCCTTTGGCCGCCGTGCTTCACGGAATCCCCCCAGATCCGGGCATACCGGAACCGGCGCACGAAGTCCCGGTGGAGCTTGGTACAGACGGTCTCGACCGTGCTCCCTGTCCGGATGATCAGGGGTTCTTCGAGATCGGCCTCGCCATTCTGAGGCTTTAAGTAGAGACGCATGAACCCGAGGCAGTCGTAAATTGCGTCCTTGAGTTCCTCCATGTGGTACCCGGAATGAGCGGAGATCATAATCGGTGTAGTCCCGAACCGGTTCTTGATATCCTTCTCAATCTCATGGTAGGTTTCCTTGTTTATCAGGTCCACTTTGTTTACCGCGATAAAGGCCGGCACATAGACACGGTTTCCCTGCACCGCGTCGATGAAATCTTCCTGCGTCGCGTTGCCACGGATAAGCACCTCCGCGTTCATCATCTTGCTCTCGGAGAGGATCGACCGGACATCCTCGATGTCAAGGTCGAGCGTCCCAACGGCCGAGAGCCGGACACCCCCCACGGAAGTCTTCTTGATGGTGATATCGGGTTTGGGGACATTGATACGGATGCCCGCATCGTAAAGCTCCTTGATAAGGACATTCACGTGCTTGCCGTTGAAGACATCCACGAGAATGATGATGATGTCAGCGCCCCGTACGACGCCGATGACTTCCTTGCCGCGCCCTTTGCCCATGGCTGCGCCGGCGATAAGTCCGGGAATATCAAGCAGCTGGATCTTCGCACCCTTGTGTTCGAGTGCACCGGGCACAACGGTGAGCGTGGTAAACGCGTAAGCGGCGACAGCACTATCAGTACCGGTGAGCTTGTTTAAGAGAGTACTTTTACCGGTGGAGGGGAAACCGACAAGTACGGCTGTTGCATCGCCCGACTTCTTGACAGAGTAACCTTCACCGCCACCGCCGGATTTCATCGCACGGTTGACCGCTTCGTCGCGGAGTTTTGCGATCTTCGCCTTAACCCGCCCGATATGCTTGGAAGTAGCCTTGTTGTACGGAGTTTTTGTCAGCTCCGCTTCCAGCTCGGCTATCTGCTCTTCAAGACTACCAGCCATTT
>DAOQAA010000032.1:0-21994 GCA_035353675.1 Methanoregula sp.
GGTACAGGCTGATCTCGTCCGAGAACGTGTACGCAAAAACCGGCGAAAGGCCGCTCTCCCCGACGAGCAGCCGGCAGACTTCGACCATCGCATTATTGAACCGGTCGTCAAACGGTTTTGCAAACCCGAACTTCTTTGTCAGGCCGTGGAACGCGCGGCCATCGAGCCGGACAAAGACCGGGGGAATCGTGGCAAGATTTGAAAAGATCTCCCGGTTTTCCATAGAATACACCTGTCGCGGGAGAAAAAAAAGAGGGCGGCCCCCGCGCCACCCGGACGATTCCTTTTTAAAAATCCGTTTATTGTTCCTCGATTGTGCCGGATGCAAATGCGCCCGGCAGGTGGCGGATGAGCACGATATCATCGATGGCGCTGATGATCCGGTAGGGGATCTTGAGGCCCTTGTAGTTCTTGAGCTCGAAGAGCTGATCGTTGACCTTGCCTACCACAAGCGCTTCGATCTTTTTCGAGTCCACGTCGATGACAACATCCTCGACTTCACCGATGTACATGCCCTTGTCCGTGTAAATCGAAAGCCCGAATAAATCCGTAATCTGGGTTTCCATCGTTATCAGATGAAAGTATATACCATATGGGTTAAAAAGATAATCCATACTTTATGGATGGATCTCTTCGGATCGGGCGGCTTTTTGGTATCCCGATCCTGCTTCACTACACCTTCCTCTTAGTCATACCGTTGTTTGCATACATCATAGGCAGCGAAATTGTCCCCACGACAGACATGCTTGTCGAGATCTTCCGCGTTCAGATCGACACAACCGCAATCACGTCGGGCATGATGCCCTGGCTACTTGGAACCGTTGTCGCACTCGGGCTCTTTTTTGGCGTGCTCGTACACGAACTCGCCCACTCGCTTGTCGCCCGGGCAAAGGGAATAAAAATGCAGAGCATCACGCTCATGATGTTTGGCGGCATCGCCCAGATGGAGGACGGAGCCCCTGAGCCGAGAACCGAACTTCCCATGGCAATTGCCGGGCCGCTGATGAGTTTTGTCTTCGGGCTTTTCTGCTGCGGCCTTGTCTACCTGACACCGATGATGGCAGCCGACGCACCTACGCAGGGAATACTTGCGTTTATCTTCGGGTATCTTGGCGTGCTCAATATCGTCCTCTTTGCGTTCAACTTAATCCCGGCTTTTCCCATGGATGGCGGCCGGGTGCTCAGGGCAGTCCTTGCAATCCGGATGCCGCTTGAACGTGCAACAAGGATCGCGGCAAACGTTGGCAAGGCATTTGCCGTCATCTTCGGCATTGTCGGGCTCTTCCTCCTCTCGCCGTTTTTGATCCTCATCGCGCTCTTCATCTACATCGGCGCAAGCATGGAGTCCACGGCCGTCCAGTACAATGTCCTCCTGCAAAACGTTGTAGTCGGGAACATGATGAGTGCCCCGGTGACAACAGTGCCCTCCAACATGCCGCTTGCAAAAGTGATCGAGATGATGTACGCGAGCAAGCATCTCGGTTTCCCGGTTGTCGAACGAGACGTGCTTGTTGGCATGGTGACCCTTGCGGACATCAACCGCACCTCGCCGATCGACCGTGAAGCGATGCAGGTAAAAGACATTATGACCCGTGAGATTGTCACCCTCCCGCCAACGGCATCGGTAATAGACGCACTCAGGATCATGTCGACCCGGAATATCGGCAGGATACCAATCGTTCACGAAGACCGGATTGTCGGGATCGTGACCCGCACCGATATCCTGAAAGTTACGGAACTAAAAAAGATCTAAAAATGAGCCTGTCGCCGGATAAAAACAGAAGGGAACAGGGTGCAATTCCCTTTGCCCAGCATACTATTTTCAAATATTTCGTTCATATGATTATAGACAATTTTTGGTCCCAGAAGATCGGAGTTATCTGATGATATCCGTAATCATCCCGGCTTACAATGAAGAGGCAACAATCCGGCGGTGCCTGTCAGCGCTGTCCGACCAGACTGTCCCCCGCAGTTCTTATGAACTGATTGTCGTTGACGGGAATTCCCATGACCGTACAAGGGAAATTGCGGCAGAGTACGCGGACCTTGTGTTCATCCAGAAATCGGAAAGGGTCAGCGGTGCGAGGAACGACGGCTTTGGACAGGCAAAATACGATATTGTCGCCACAACCGATGCCGACAGTATCGTTGCGCATGACTGGATCGAACAGATCCAGAAATCATTTACAGACCCCCGGGTGGTCCTTGCCTTTGGCCCGGTAACCGCAATTGAAAAAACAAGCAAGAACAAGCAGTATGTTATCCTGTTCGACCTCCTGATGCATTTCGGGGCACGCACCCGGTTGTATTATTACACGCTCGGCTGCAACACTATTTTCCGGCGAGACGCACTCTTCCGCGCCGGCATGTACCGGATTATGGACGCCGGAGACGATCTTGAAGTGGCAACCCGGCTCAGGAAGGAAGGAAAAGTAGCATTTAATCGCGATATGAAAGTGGGGTTCGATTTCCGGAGATATGAGCAGTTCGGGTTCTGGAGGACGATCTTTGAATGGTACATGATTGTCCTTCGGGGCGGGTTTTCAAATAAGTATACCTACACCCGAAAGGAATACAAGAACAACATCCCTGCTGAAACTCCCGTTGTAAAGACACTGCCAAAAAAAGAGCGGGTATAACCAGTCTGCTTCCGGGAAACAGTCCTCTTAATTCAGCCTGAATTCTGGCTTTCCCCTTCCATTTTTTCTTCCATCTCCCTGTTTTTCAGTTCCCGTTTGAAGATGGCAAGTCCGGCAACGGCACCAAGGAGGATATTTAAGTAGAACGTCACAAACCGCCAGAGCACGACAAAAATCCCGATCATTCCCGACGGGATAATGAGCGCGTACAGCGACGAGGTGGAGAGTTCGGTAACCCCGGATGCCCCGGGCGTGAGCGGGATCATCATAATGATGGCAAGGATGATCTGGAAGAACATGGATTCAAGGATGTACGGGCCAAGGCCAAGACCCATAAGGATGATTGAAGCCACAAAAAATTCGGTGATCCAGAACAGCCCGGTTAGGATACCCCCGGCAAGAAGTCCCCGCCGGGCACTTCCGGTAAACCGGTTCATTCCCTCGAAAAAATTCCCGATTTCCTGTTCGGCCCGGTCAATAAGTTTCTGTTTCTGTTCGGCCGGTCTTGGCAGGCGGGAGACTACCCGGTTTACCAGCCGCATGACAAGATGTTTTGTTTTCTCCGGATACCTCAGGGCAAGGATGAGCAGCACAAGGACGCCGATCATGAAGACCATTGAGATAATGACAAGGCTGATGAGTCCGGCACTAAACGTCCGCAGGAAATACTCGAACATCAGGATAAGGATGAGTATTCCCATAACTGCAAGGATGACCCCGTCAAGGAACCGTTCCATGATCACGACCGCGATAGAATCCCCCATTTTAACGCCGCCACGGTAGAGTTCATGGATCCGGACCGGGTCGTTTCCCACCTGCCCGGGAGTGACGGTGCCGGCAAGCAGCCCGGCAAGTACCATGTTTATGCAGTACGGGAGCGTGACATCGTAGCCAAGAGATTTGGACATAATTTTTATCCGCAATGCCCAGATGACGAGAGCAAGCAGGCGGAACAGGATGGCGAGGCCAAGAAAAACGAAATTAAACGCGAGGATATACCCGATGGTCTCTTCATTGAATGTTGTCGCAAATATGATGATGATGACAACAAGGCTGAAGAGGATACTAAGGGCCATCCAGCCCTTTGAAGATAATTTTACCATGATGTTTTTCTGACCCCGGCTTTCCAACAGGTTGTTCTAGAAAATTCGCTGTGGCGGGTTGTAAGGGTTTGGATGGTTTCCGGGTCTGTTAAAAATAATTTACTGGAGGGGTTGACACTGGATTCCTTCTTTTAGGATATATGATTATAGCCCTGTTCTTACTGTTTCTAATAACGAGAGTTCCCACCCCCTTACGGGGGTCGGCGCGATGCCTCGGCGGATCGCGCCTGGGCAAGGAGGTTTATAGTAAATTATGAGCAGGACTTCTCGTGATTAATTTCTCCTCAATTTTATGGAAATCCGGTTAAACGTCCTTGCCCCGCCGTGCCCCGAGAGGGGCCCTGAGGCAGGAAACCATCGTACATTTTCCCAATTTTAAATTCCTAATTGAACTTAATAAGCCCTGTCCGGTTCTACAAGAGAGAGATTTTCAGCACTCCAGCAGCGAATCGAGTGGCGAGTTTCCGGCAATTTTCTTAAACGCCGCAACATCTGCAAACGGCCGCTTTGAAATGACAGCTGCCACCCGTTTCTTCCCGACGCCGGGCATCCACCGGAGCACGTTTGCCGGCATGGTATTGACATTGAGCGGCAACGGGAGGGAGGTCACCGAGCGCATGCCCCAGTCCACGACAACCGCATCAATCACGGTCCGGACCGGGATCTTTTCCGGGATGCCTGCAAGGATCGGGTATGAACCGGGCTGCCGGCCAAACGAGATCTCTCCTGAGACCTCGATCCGCACATCGCGGAGAACGGTCCCTATAGGGAAGACTCTCTGGAGCATCGGGAGATCGATCTTCTGCCGGACAAACTCCTTAAATGCCTTAAACCGCCGGTCGTGTTTCCCGAGCGTGTTATTTGTGTATACCGGCGTCCCGGGAAACGGCATCACCTGCCGGATGTTGACGCGCCGGACCATGAGCCCGGCATCAAGCACACGTTTAAGGAACTGCTCGTTTTTGTCGTAGGTCGACGGGGTCTCGCCCGCAAGCCCGCAGACAAAGTTAAGGCCGGGCAGCAGCTCGGGGATCCCGTCACGGCGTTTCCCGCCGACTTCATTTACGATCTCAATTGCCCGGAAGACCTCGTCCGGTTGCGCCTTGAGATTGTTTGCCGCGACAACTGCCGGGTCGGCAGTCTCCATGCCAAACGCCGCAACGTCGCCGGGCGTGTGGTGCCGTATGATAGCAGCAAGCGCCTCCCGGCTCTCTTCTTCGTGCCGGGCAATGGTAGCCGGGTTTGTGTTGTCGATATGGAGCGTCTTTAAGTCCGGTGCCGATGCACGTATCGCGGAGAACAGTTGTTCGAGCAGATCCGGCCGGGGCGCCGGGTACTCTCCCTCTCCCGCACCATACGCAAGAATATCCGGCTGCCGGCCGACCCGGAAGTGCCGGGCGCCAAAGCGACTAAGCGCCCCGACTTCAGCCGCAACCCCGGCTACCGAACGGTACCGGGGCCGGCCGTAAAACGGTTCGGTACAAAACGAACATCCGCCGGTTGCCCCGTGGGAACAGCCCCGGGCGGTCTCAAGTTCGCACATCACGTACGGGAAATCGGGATGTTGCGTGATGATACCGGCCCCCGAGACACTCCACGGGTCGGTCAGGGAGTAATCAAATGTGCCGACAGGTTCTCCCCCGGAAAGGTACTGGTCGAGAGCCCCGGCCGGTTCTCCGGAGAGCAGCGCATCAAACCCGGTAATCTCCTGCCGGACAGCTTTTTTCCCGCCTTCCCCCGCGTACCCGAAACCAATGGGACCGCCGATCAGTTTTTTTGCGGCCCTTGCCATGTGGCCAACCTGCTCGACCTCGGTAAGTGTCGCAGGAGTCCCGCCAAGGTATTTTCCCGGCACCGTGACTCCGGATATCATGACAAGCAGGCCAGTATGTCCCATCACGGATATCAGCTGCGGGTCGTTTCTCAGCTGGTCGATAGTGAAATACCGCACGGAATATTCCCGGTCAAAAAGCACCCCTGCGACATTCCGGATATAGGGTGATAGGTAGGGTGGGACACCAAGACATGCGGGTTCGTCCACGTACCCGTCAAGGATGACCGCCATTTTGTCCGCATCGGTATCAGCAGTCATGGCCGATCAGGGCAAGGAGTTTTTTTGCCCACAAAAGTTTCCCGCGTTTGACCGGGTCGACATTTTTGTCATCGAGATCAAAGCCGACAAACATGATTTTTTTCGCGCCAAGCGCATCAGCGGCAAAGGCCGCACGGTCGCCATCGGAAAAACCGCCGAAGTTATGGACGTGGGAAAGCGGGGTGCTTTGCGTAGTGGCGACTAGGGGGCCGGTAAATTTTTTTGTCCAGTGCCGGAGCAGCGGGATATTGTCGCCATGCGCATGCACGACAATGATAGTCCCCTGCCGGTTCATTTCGAGAAGGTGATCGGTTGCCCCGTCAAGGTCGGTAAAGACTGCATCAGGCCGGATCCCATGCGTGAAAAGGACATCCGCCGCTGCATCTGCGGCAAAGACCACACTGTCTTTTTGGATGCGGCCAAGTTCCTTTACAAGGCAGGGGGCGTTCCCGCAGACAACAACGTCGCGATCCTTTACCAGCCGGGTAAGCGCCTGGAGATCGTCGCGACTGATAAGCGTTGCAAGAATCCGTGCAGCGTTCTCGTCATCCTCGCGGGAAAACCCGAAGTACTCAAGGATCTCGATGTAGTACGGCTCCCATGAAGAAAATTCCATACGATCACCGGTATAACAGGGGGAAGGTGTTTTTACCTTCTCCCTCATTCTTCATTTTTCTTGTCCTCTTTTTCGAGGCCGACAAGGTTCTTGAATTTCTGGAGGATCGGTTCGATGGCAAGTTCAAGAAGCAGTTCCTTGTTTGTAACGTTCCCGAAATAATGAAGAGGAAGGTTTGCCGCTGCCATGTTCGGGTGACCCCCGGCATCTCCTATGTCACCGAACGCCTCGGAAAGCGCATTGCCCACATGCAGTCGGACATCCCGGTTCCGGGCCGAGATAACGATTGATGTATCAGTAACCCCGTAGACGAGTGCCGTGTTCACGCCTTCAAGCGTGCTGAGCAGGTCGGCAGCCTGAGGGAGGGCGTCACGGTTCATCACATAGCCGACGTTTGAGAAAAGGTACCCGCTCTGGAACTTCCGGTTCTGGATCGCTTTTCCGATCACCTCAAGCGTTTCCTGCGACATGGACGGCGACATGATCTTGTCGAGAAGGTCGGCATCGGTAAGCGGGAGCAAAAAACTTGCATTTCCAAGATCCTGCGGGGTGACATTTCTCTTGAACTCTTTTGTGTCCGTCCGTATGCCGTACAAAAGCGCTGTCGCCACCCGCTTGTCAACCGGGATATCCAGTTCCTGCAGGTACTGGGTCATGATGCTTGCAGCCGCACCGATGCCCGGCCGGATATCGATAAATGTCCCTTGCGAGGGGACGTGGTTACCGTTCTTGTGGTGGTCGACAATAATATGGATCTTTGTCTGGGGCGGGATATCGTTGTTTGAGCCCGGGCCCGGGCAGTCCACGAGCGCAAGATACGTGCATTTCTGGAGTGTCTCGGGTGTCACGTGCTCCATCTTGATATCAAGCAGGTTGACAAACGTCCGGTTCTCCTGGTGCCCGATGTTTCCTTCGTAGAAGATCCGGGTGGTGAGTGTTTTTGAGTTTGCGTGCCGGGCGATCTCGGCTAAGGCCATGGCGCTTGCAATCGCATCCGGGTCCGGGTTCTTGTGGGTGATGATCCCAAGGATGCCGTCCCAGCCGGCAAGGAGCGAGAACAGCCGTTGCGAGATCCGGCTGGCGTGCTGCTTTTTTACCTGGAATACTGCCGATTTTGCAACGACTTCCTGCGGGTAAATAACAAGGTCTGCGCCGGCAGCCGTGAGCCTTCCGCCGGATATCGGGTCAATAGCCCGAACGATTACCTGGACAGTCGGGTACCTTTTTTTGATAGTAAGCACAGCGGCAAGGTTTGCGTCCGCGTTGCCGGTCATCACAAACGCGATCTCAAATGGCGGGAGCCCGACAAGCATTTCGGACGATGTGATGTCCCGCATATACGCATCGCATTTCTGGTCACGGAGATGGTGGACGCGCGACTCGTCAATGTCGACGACAACCGCGCGCTCGTTTTCTTTTGCCAGTTCAAGGATGATATTGTACCCGTTTGTCCCGCACCCGAAGATACAGTATTTTATCGGGGCTGCCGACTCAAATGCGGCTGTTTCAGGCATATTAAAAGAAGTTGTACCATGCCCACGTATAAAGGAATTCTATAAACATCCATGGTGTCCCGTATGGAAAATTCCAAAACATTTATTCGGGAAAACTCACCACACTATTAGGCTACGTGGGTCTGTAGCTTAGTTCGGCATAGCGGCGGACTCTTAATCCGCAGGTCAAGGGTTCAAATCCCTTCAGGCCCGCTTTTCTTACTGTTCCTGACATAAAAGAGGGACTATTTTCATCATCAATTGGTTTAAACTCGTTATTTTGTTTTTCAAATGATTGGATTGTTGCCGATTTTGAGGATTTTGACAGACCAGAACGACTCTGAAAAAAAATAATGGCAAAAACCACATGCGATATTTGGGATAAAACAAAATGATACCACTTAAAAGGGAGTCTTTTGAATAAACTTAAAGGTTGGACTAATCTATAACGAAGGCGATTGTTATTTTTGCTATACTGGTTCCCTCATAGAATGTGGGAAAATAGTTTTCTTGACAAATCGCCAAGATGAATGAGACCTCATTGATAGTTGCAGTGGTTTGCAGCAAGTTGCAGGCTCCATGCAACCAATTTTACCGACGTTAGGATGGGAAAGGTTGTAGAGTGTATATAGTTTGTAAACACTCACACAATGACAAAATTTAAAAATACACCCACTTATATATTTCAACTCCTCTCTAAAAATCAAGTTGTTCTCCTTTTATGAAAATCAAATAAATGAAAAACGATAGGATTATGGCAGTTAATATTAATTTTATTTTTTATGGCGTTATTAGATTTTTTCAATGTTTCAGATATAAAAAAGGAAAAACACTGAATTAAAAGAATTATTACAAAAAATTGGAGGAACCGATGCAATTGAGGTTCAGAAACGTATTGATCAATTAAAAACTGAAGAACGTCAATGTCAGGAAGATCTTAATAAAATTCGAAGTGACATGGCTGATGAGCGACGAGATCATGCTGAGAAATTAAAACAAGCTGAAAATGAATCCTTGGAAAGACGGAGAATCTGTTCCAATGAGATAAGGAATCTAGAAAATGAATTGCAGAAAAAAAAGAACCTGATAATCGCTATTGATGAAGAACTGATGCTTGAAAGTTTTGCATTATATAAACCCCAATTTACTTTCCTAACCAGCGAGGAGTATAAATCAAAGCTAGATGAAATCCGTGACTCCCAAAAAACATTGATCAAATCGGGTCAGGCCACTAATGCAAATATGAATTGGACGGTTAATGGAAGCGCTGCTGAAGGAAAAAAAATGGTTAATGATATGATAAAACTCGCATTGCGATCCTTCAATAATGAATGTGATTATTGCGTTGATAACGTAAAATTCAACAACCTCGATCCTTTCAAGAAGAGGATAGAAACATCATTTGAGGCTCTCAATAAATTAGGGCGAGTCAGTCAAGTAACCATTTCATCAGAATTTAAAAAAAATGAAACTAAAAGAACTCCATCTCGCATTTGAATATCAGAAGAAAAAACAAGAAGAAAAGGAGGAACAACGACGACTCAAGGAAGAGATGCGGGAACAGGAAAAACTCGAACGCGAGATCAAGGTTGCACGTGAAAGAATTGCTAAAGAGCGAAAACACTTTTCAAAGGCTATCGAAGAGCTGCAGACTCGTCTTGCAAATACTAAAAATGAGAATGATCTACATGCCATTAATGCAAAATTAGTTGAATTGAAATCACAATATTCCGACCTTGAACAAGAAGAGAAACAGATTGATTACCGCGAACAAAATGCAAAGGCCGGATATGTATATGTCATATCTAATCTCGGATCATTTGGAGAAAATGTCTATAAGATAGGTATGACTCGAAGGATTGAGCCCTTAGACAGAATTAATGAATTGGGTGATGCGTCTGTTCCATTCCCATTCGATATCCATGCTTTAATTTTTTCTGATAATGCTCCCGATTTAGAAAGTAAGATTCAGAATAGGTTCTTTTCAGGACGAGTTAATAAAATTAATAATCGAAAAGAATTCTTCAAGGCTGATATCAATGATATTGAGAAAGTAATAAAAGAAAATTTCAATAACGCTGTGGATTTTACAAAACTTCCATCTGCAGAACAATATCGAGAAAGTCTCTTAATTAAAAACTAATTAAAATTCGTCCCTCTTTTATTTTTATGAGGTAATGCAATTAATAGATCCTTTATGGTATTTATCATTGTAAAAAATCTGTGTTATATGGTTGCAATACCTATGCAACTCAATACAACTTGAAAATTTTCATAAACGGGTTATCGTATGAGTGGATTTACCGGATCCATCCCATTTTTACCCACCGTTCATAATCACCGGGACGGAAGTCCCGGTTCTCTTCGACAATGGTCTTAAAGTACGCCCGGTTGTCTGCAATTACTGCTTCCTGTACCGGATCGGAATACCCGTCACGGATTGCACCTGCAAGTTTTTTCCCAAGCGCCCGGGCGGCAGGTTCCATCGCATCCACCAGTTCCGCTTTTTCACCGGTTGCCACACTGATACCACCCACCGCTACAACGCCAAGGTAGTTGAGCGCATGGTTGAGGTACGCAACCACGTCATCGCCACCGGATTCGGCTGTCGTCGCAACAGAGCACCCGAACTTCCCGGCAATCTGCTGGTAATGGATCGCATCCGCAAGACGGTCCAAAAACACCTTCATCTGGCCGGAGACATTGTCGATGTATACCGGCGAGCCAAATATAATCCCGTCTGCCTCTTTCATCCGGGCAACAAGGGACGGGACATCGTCGTCGTTGACGCAGGTGCCGTTTATGGCGCACGCATCGCACGCAGTGCAGGGGATGATCCGGCAGTCGGCAAGATCGATTATTTCCGTATCGGCACCGGCCTCTTTTGCGCCTTCAAGCACAAAACCGGCAAGTTTTCGCGTATTGCTCCGGATCGTCCGGGGGCTCCCGTGGATGGCAAGGATTTTCATTTTTTGGCTCCTTAATGTAACAGATATCCGGCGGGAAATGATAAGAGAAAATCGGATGCATGATTTCTTTTTGCATCACGAATTGTCTTATCAAAACCCGCCTTTTGCTATATCCTTTTGATATATGTTTGTGCATCGCAAACATTCATAACATTCCGGACTAATTGCCACTCATTATCACATCCTGCCAGCCAGTGCCCAAAAAAGAGTGGTAAAAAATGTATTCACTTCTCTATATTGACGACGAGCCGGCATTGCTCGAAATCGGGAAGCTGTTTCTTGAAAACACGGGGGACTTTACCGTTACGGGCGTGATGAGCGGAGAAGAGGCCCTCGACAAGCTTTCCAAAAACCATTTTGATGCGATAGTTGCCGATTACCAGATGCGGGGCATGGATGGCATCGCGCTTTTAAAAACAGTCCGCGAGTTATACGGAGATATCCCGTATATTCTCTTTACCGGAAAAGGCCGGGAAGAAATTGTAATTGCCGCGATAAACAACGGCGCAGATTTTTATCTCCAGAAAGGTGGCGAGCCAAAGGCACAGTTTGCTGAACTGGCCCATAAGCTCCGTCAGGCTATCACCCGGATCGCGACACAAAAAGCATTGCTTGAATCCGAAAAGCGGCTGACCGATATTATTAATTTTCTCCCGGATGCGACTATCGCTATCGATACACGGGGGAAGGTAATTGCGTGGAACCGGGCGATGGAGGAAATGACCGGCACCAGTGCAGAAACAGTCCTTGATACGCGGAACTACGAGTATGCCGTCATTTTTTATGGGGAGCGGAGACCGATGCTTGTCGATCTGGTCCTTTCTCCGGACAAGGAATTTGAAAAAGACCATTACCTCTTTACCCGGCGCACAACGACAACCCTCACTGCAGAGACCATGCTTGAAAAGAAACGCGGGACGAGAGTCTTTCTCTGGGGGAAAGCAAGCCGGCTTTTTAATGCAGACGGGATAATGACCGGCGCTATTGAGTCCATCCGCGATATCACAGACATAAAAGAAACCGAAATCGAACTACGGGCTGCAAACGAGCAACTGGTGGCTTCTGCTGAAGAACTCCAGGCACAGTGCAATGAACTTACAGCGAACAGGAATACTATCCTTGAGAGCGAGGAGAAATACCGCACGCTCGTGGAACACAGCCAGGACGGGATTTTTATTGCACAGGACGGCCGCCTGGTATTCCATAACCGGGGGTTCCGTGAGATCCTGGGATACGCAGAAGGAGAACTTGACGGTGTTCCCCTTGAGAATTGTCTTGCCACAGAAGATCGTGAAAAGGTTGTGGCCCGGCACTATTCGCGGCTCGCCGGAAAGCCGGAGCCGGAATTTTATGAATGCATGTTTCTCCATAAGGATGGGTCTTTTCGCCGGGTGAAAATGGATGTCGGACTGGCATCTTACCTGGGAAAACCGGCAGCTATTGGCACCATCCATGACGTGACAGACGAGCGGCGGAGGGAAGAAGAACTGCAAAAAAGTGAAGAGAATTACCGAAAGGTCGTTGAAAATATACAGGACGTTATCTACCGCACTGATCGCGATGGCAGGCTTGTGATGGTAAGCCCGAGCGGTGCGACATTACTGGGGTATCATTCTCTGGATGAACTTCTTGGAAAAAGTGTTCGTGATACATATTTCATGTTCCCGGAAAAACGAGAGGAACTCTATGATACCCTGTATCGGGACGGTTCGGTAAAAAATTTTGAAGTTGTACTCCGGAAAAAAGACGGGACACCGGTCACGGTCTCGACAAGCAGCCATCTCTATTACGGCAAAGACGGCACCGTTCTTGGTATTGAAGGGATCTTCCATGACATTACCGGGTTAACACAAAAAGAAAATGCATTAAAAGAAGCGTGTGAACAAATTGCAGTGACTGAAATGGAACTGCGACAGCGTTACGGGGAACTTGCGCAAAGCGGGAAACAGATCCGTGAAAGTGAGACGCGGCTCCGCTATTTGCTTGATTTCTACAAGAACGCCAAAAAATGTGAAGCGGAACTTTTCCAGGAGGCCATTGAGGGTGCGGGAATTATCACTGCAAGCCCGATGGGTTACCTCGCGCTCTTAAATGATGACGAAAGTGAACTTACGATGTATTCCTGGTCAGAGAACGCGATGGCAGAGTGCAGGATGAAGAATAAGCCGCGTGTTTACAAAACGGAAAAAACCGGCTTGTGGGGGGAGGCGGTACGACAGCGGAAAGCGATCATAACAAACGATTATGCAGCGCCAAATCCCAAAAAAAAGGGAATCCCGCAGGGGCACCCGGAGATTGTCCGCCACATGAATGTCCCGCTCATCGATGAGGGACACATTATCTTTGTCATGGGTGTGGCAAACAAGGAAGAAGAATATACAGATGAGGATAACCAGGCGCTCCTGCTCCTCATGGAAGGACTCTGGCAGGTGATAAAGAAGAAACGGGCAGAAGATGCAGTCGCCAAATCCGAGATGAAATATCGTATGCTCGTGGAAAACAGCCACGACATCATCTACACAATCAATCCTCGCGGGATTTTTACGTTTGTTTCCCCGGCCTGGACAACATTCCTCGGGCACCCGGTAGAGGTGGTTACAGGGAAATCATACGAGGACTTTGTCCATCCCGACGATATCCGGCAATTTAATGAGTTTATCGCCGGGATTAGTGAGACTGGAAAGCCCCTGACTGGCCTCACGCACCGGGTAATCCACGCTGACGGCTCGATTCGGTTTTATACGTCGAACATTTCCCCGGTCTTTGATGAGCACAGCGCACTCGTATCCTATATCTGCACTGCCCGGGACATCACCGCGATCCGGCAGTCTGAAAACGCTATACAGGAAGCAAACCGCAAACTCAGCCTTTTAAACAGCGTAACAAGGCATGACATGAAAAACCAGCTTGCGGTCATACTCGGGTACACGCAACTGGCAGCTCTTGAAAAAACCGGGCCGGCCGTTGCGGATTTTCTGGGTAGGATCGAAGATTCGCTAAAGGTGATCCAGCGGCAGATCGAATTCATGCGGATGTACCAGGACCTCGGCGTGAAAACCCCGGTCTGGCACCGGATCGATTCACTTATCGGGCCGGCACGCCCTGCGGATATTTGTGTATCGAGTACATGCGGGGAGTATGAAATCTTTGCAGACCCGATGATTGGCAAGGTCTTTTACAATCTTTTCGATAACTCGCTCCGCCACGGAAAAACGGTGACGCGGATCGCGGTGCGGTGTGATAGCATTCCTGAAAAACTGGTGATCACGGTTGAAGACAACGGGACCGGGATCCCGCCCGAAGAAAAACAGAAAATATTTCTCAAGGGATACGGTAAGAACACAGGCTTCGGGCTCTTTTTGACCCGGGAGATTCTTGCCATTACCGGCATGTCTATAGAGGAAACAGGGACACCGGGTAACGGGGCAAGATTTGAGATAACGGTGCCAAAAGGAACCTTCCGAAAGACAGAAAAGTAACCCCTGTTTTGCCAAATTTTTATAACAACGGATGCCCGGTATCCGCGATGCCGCATCAATCCAGTGGAATATAAATCACAGGCCGACAAACCGCATAAAAAAGAGGAATTATTTCATGGAACTGAAAGGCAGTATGACGGAAAAGAACCTTCTCGCAGCTTTTGCCGGGGAGTCACAGGCACGGAACCGTTACACTTTCTTTGCAAGCGCAGCACGAAAGGAAGGTTACGAACAGATTGCGGCGATATTCCTTGAGATCTCCGAGCAGGAAAAGGAGCATGCAAAACTTTTCTTCAGGCAGTTAAAAGGCGGTGAAGTGGAGATCACGGCGTCCTATCCCGCAGGTGTTATCGGCTGTACAAAGGAGAACCTTGCCGCTGCCGCCGGTGGCGAAAAGGTCGAATGGGGCAAGCTTTACCCGGATTTTGCGGCAACCGCAGAGAAAGAAGGGTTCCGGGATATCGCGGACATGTTCCGGAAAATTGCAACCGTGGAAGCGCACCATGAAGAGCGGTTCCGGGGGATGCTTACAACCGTGGAGAAAAACCAGGTCTTTTCAAAAGGAAAGGCCACAAAATGGGTCTGCCGGAACTGCGGGTATGTCCACGAGGGCAAATCCGCACCGGACGAGTGCCCTGCATGCAAGCACCCGCAGGCGTATTTCGAAGTGCTGGTCCCGGATTTCTAAAACTCTTTTTTTTTATAATTATTTTTTGTATGATTAAACGGGTAGAGACCGTTCTCACGGCCCGGGTTTTACCCGGTATTCTCCTTCCGGGATCCGGATCTCGAACCGCACGCCTTTCCCGAATTCACCGGTTTCCCTGATGGTAAGGCCGGTAATTGCAAGGATCTGCTGGGATAAAAAGAGGCCCAGACCGGTATGCTTGCCAAACCCTTTCTGGAAAAGGTACTGTTTGTCCTCCGGGTGGATCCCGATACCATTGTCCTCGTATACAAAAACTGCCCCCCCATTGGTTTTGAGGAAAGAAAAAGCAATCCGGGTAACATGCACCCCGTGACGGAGAGAGTTCTCGATGAAATTATAGATCACTTTACCGATCAGGGCATCGGCATAGATCTCAACCGGCGGGATATTCGTGATGACCTCGATGTTTGCCAGCGGCAGTTGTGTACAGGCTGACTGGATCAGGGCGCCAATGTCATGCCATGCGGGTTCATTTACGCCGATATCCTCATAGGTTTTTGTAAATTCAATCTGCTTTCCGATGGTTTCAGCGATGGCATCCTCTTTGTTGATCATGTCAAGGATTGCTTTATCGGAAGCCATTTTCCTTGAAAGTTCGAGATACCCCCGCAACGCCAGCAGCTGGTTCTGGATGTCATGGCGCGTGATCGATGAGAGCATGTTCAGCTTGTTCAGGGCGTTTTTCAGCGCAGCCTCTATTTTCTTCCGGGCGGTAATATCCCGAACGATCCCTTCGCCACCCGCATATTCGCCATGCTCGTCCGTGAGCATGTGAGCACTAATCGATACCCAGAATGATGTGCCGTCGGCCTTGACATATTCCGTTTCCCAGTCCTGTACGGTGCCACCCTGCTTTTTCATACTAATAATGAACTCTTTCCTTTTCTCCGGATATTTCCATAACGACTGCACAGGTTTTCCAAGCAGTTCTTCAGTGGATGCGACTCCGAATGTCTGCGCTGCGGACGGGCTTATCATGACAAGCCGGCTCTCCTTATCAACCCGAAAAGAGACATCCCGGATATTTTCTATGATACTCCGGTACCGATCCTCGCTCTCGCGGAGCGTAGCCTCTGCCTGTTTTAATTGCGTGATGTCAATGACCGTCACAATCACTTTGGCGAGCGTCTCTTCGTAGCCCGGAACTACCGTCGCTTTAAAGAGGGTCGCCTTTATCTTTCCGTCCAGGGCCCGGATGGGGCGTTCACCATCGTAAACAAATGTTTTTTTGGCAAAACCGACAAGCTGGTCCCGGAACGAGGGATACGAAGCTTCGATAAAGATAACCGGGAGGCCTGATGTAAACTCCTCTACAGAGGATACTTCATACAACTCCTTCATTGCACGGTTGATATGCACAATTTTTACAAGAGAGGCACACCGGCGGAGATCCTCAGGGTGCTCTTTAAAATAAGCCTCCCAGTCAGTTACGCCTTTTTGGGATTTTGCATCCATCCATAATTTGACCGCGGAAAAATCTTCCTCCCGTATGGCAGTCGGGGACTCTTCAAACAACGCCCGGTACCGTCCCTCGCTCTCGCGAAGGGCCGATTCTGCTTTTTTTAGTCCCGTGATATCAACGACAGTAACAAGAACCTTTGCGAAAGTCTCTTCGTAGCCCGGAACAACGGCCGCCCGGATAAGGGTGGCAATCGGCTTTCCGTCAAGAGCCCGGATGGGACGTTCACTTTCAAACGTGTGTGTTTTTTCTGCAAAACAGGCAAGCTCTTCCTTGAACGATTCGTAGGATTCTTCGGTAAAGATTCCGGATAAGCCGGAGGTTAACTCCTGTACGGATGAAATACCGTACAACACTGTGGTTGCACGATTAATATGTAAAATTCTTACACGAGAGGCACACCGGCGGAGATCCTCAGGGTGTTCTTTAAAATAAGTCCTCCAGTCAGCAATACCCTCCCGGGATTTTGCGTCCATCCATGATTTGACCGCGGAAAAATCTTCTTCCCATATAGGGACCGGGGACTCTTCAAACAACGTCCGGTATCGTTCCTCGCTCTCACGGAGGGCCGATTCTGCCCGTTTCTGGAGGGTGACGTCCCGTACCGTGCCCTGAAAACCGATAATCTCTCCGGAACGGTTTTTAAGGGGAATTGCTGAAACAAGGGTATCGATAAGGGTTCCGTCTTTTTTCTTTACCCTGAAAGGAAAATCCCGGATATATCCCTCCTTTTTTATTGTCCGGGTATACAGGTTACGGCCTTGCGCTTCGGCATACAGGTTCCTGCTGTCGATGTTTTTTAGTTCTTCGCGACTGCCATATCCGAGGATTCGAATAAGGGAATCGTTATAGTCCAGCATTTTTCCCTCGCGGGACGTCATGTATACACCGTAAGGGGACGTTGAGAAAAAAGCCCGGTACCGGGACTCGCTTTCCTGCAGGGCATCCTCGTTTTCTTTGAGCCTGCGGAAGATAATATCTGACGGGCGCCGTATTGCCACGACAACGATTGACCGGTAAAAGAAATAGTACGAGACAAGGGTGAATATATGACCGGCTGCGCTCACAAAACCATACATATTGGGGGCAAATGCAAATGTCAGTTCGCTTGCGACAAGGAAAAACAGGGCGACAGAAAAGGACTGCCAGACCTCATAATCGAATTCCCTGCGTCGTATGAGAAGCAGGGCAATCGCGGCAAACATGATGATTGCGATGATGTAATCATTGGCTATCATGAATGACGTGGGGCCGCTACCGGGGATAAAACACGTGGGAAATACCTGCCAGAGAAAAATCGTTGCGAGCAGGAAGATGGTAACTATGGTACCGAGCGAGATAAGGATGGCAAAATCGTTTTTCGGATCATTTGTAAGGCTTTTCTTAAAGGAAAAAACGGCAAGAACGAGTGTCACGCTCTGGAAATACCGTCCGGCAATCCATACCTGGGCGGCCAGGTTCCCGGCATCTCCAGGAAAGACACCCATGCCGGAAAATGCCAGCATGTGGAGGATCTCAAAACACCCGGAAAAAAGAAACGAGACCGCTATAACAAGGAGGAAAGTATCCACAACATGGGGCCGGGAATTCCAGATGATGACAAAGATTGTGATGGCAATACCAATGCATATGCATTTGATGATCCCGTGGAAAAGGAGGTAATTATAACAGCTGACAAGATAGAGGCCGATAATAATTATAACAGCAATTGCTGTAAGGATAATATTTTCATCAGAAATCCGTCGTTTAAGGGAACTGGCAATACCTGAAGTATTCACCTTAAAAGCCTCCAATCCGGAAGGTTAGTTCCACCATTAGAGTCATTTTATAATAATAATTTGCATGGCTCCGGTTGTGCATCAAAAAAACACGGAAGAGGAAGCGGATTTTTTATTGAGATTTACCCTGACACCGCGGGTGTTCCACCATTTACCTCAGGAACACGCATACAATAATTGTGCCGGTACACTCCGGGTCATGAAGGCTGTACACCGGATTCGACAGGAATTAAATTTTAAAAATCAGCATCTTGCACGAAAACAGGAAGTATCGCTGTCGCTCCGGACTGATGCAGTTGCTGAAAAAAACCCCCTGCCAAATCCCTCATCATCGCATACGACACCGATCTCCTGAAAAAAACGATCTATCTGGTTTAAGACTTCTTCTTCATGATCAAACACGGCATATGGCGGGCAAAAAACTTTTGAAAATACTTCTAGCGAATAAAAATTCTTTTCCGGATATTCCGTTTTTTCTATATGGCTGATCAGGGGATATTTTTTTAAAATTTCGTCATATTCATGAAAGGCATTCTCTGTTCCAAAAGTCTTGTATTGGCAGTCGGATTTGCATTTCGCCGGGTTACACAGCGTTAACCTGCTCTTTGCCACCGACAATTGTTTCCGGCAATTTTTATAAATTATATTTCTATAAAGTTTTGTTATATTTATTCGTCGTCTCCCCAGCCATAATAACGTCATAAACAAAAATAGATGTTATTATTAATAATTTTATCATTTTTAGTTTAATGCATTTTATAAATCATTAATGAAAATAAAGCCGCAACCGGTATTTTTACACGGGTGCGCCGACGCGAATGAAAGATCCTTACAGGAAACCGTATTGTTGGCGATGGAAAAGATTGCCGGAAATTAAATCACAGACAGGAATTACATGGAATAATTCGGGACAATCCATCATACCGGAGCAGGCACTGATTTGAATAATCCCATTATCCTCTTCGCAAGTGCAGCCCCATATAAGTGTAATTTCCCGGGTGCAACGGGTTATTTGTCCGGGTCTGTTCCCTTTTTTCCGGCGGGTTTTTTAAATTAGTATTTTTTTCTGTAGAAAAACACTTTTAAAAAAATGCATCCTCCCTCTTGCGCCACCAGTCCCCGAGGGGGACGGGGCGCTGGTCGTGATGCCGTTGTATTACCTGCCCACCGGTTTGGGAAACTATTATCGCTCGTTTGTGCAGGTAATACAACACTATCGCAACCGGGGGATGCCACAGTGGCGGGGGGGCCCCAAGAGCGTTCGTATAATCAACTGTTGGTTTTTACAGAGCATATTTCCCTTTTACCCGTTACTCTTCCACGTCCGGCATGTTCCGCCGTACATCCATATAATCGGTATACTTTGTGAGCAGGTCGATAACAACAGGAAGCGGATCGCTGAAGATACCGGTGAGATCGCATTCACCCGGTTCTTTTGGGACATGAGCGAGGTGTTCCTCCGGGGGTTTAAACTCCGCATGCACATCCGCCCGGTTGCCCCGGGCATCGACCCGGTACCACCCGAAGGGTGCGATCCAGACTGCATTAAGCCCGTGAAGGTAAAATGCCGGGCCGACATCCCCGTGGTTTCGGAGGCGCTGGTAACAGAGGCCGGCGGGGATTTTATTTGCCCGGAGCAGTGCGGCAAGCAGGTGGCTTTTTGCAAAACAATAGCCGGTTGTATGTTCCAATGTCGAAGAAGCCGAAAGCGTGACCGGGTTTGTTTTGTAGTCCCAGCTGTGCCGTATCTCATCGCGGACGAACACAAAACAGTTCCGTGCAATCTCTTCATCGCCCTTACAGCCTTCGGCAAGAGCGAGGGCTTTCTGTCGTACAGCCGGGTGGTCGTGATCGATTATGGGGGTTGCCCGGAGGAATTCTTTTTGACCAGAATGCATCATGGTACGGGAACATTCGTTACGTGAAGGTAAAATAAACACGGGTGCCATGCTCTGGAAACGCCGGTGCTAGCAGAAATTCTCGGTGATATACACTTTGTCGTCTGCTGCGATTGCTATGCCGATTCCTTCGCGATCATACGTTTCCGTGAGAATATTTTTCTTATGCCCCTCGCTGTTCATCCAGCCGGTGACCGTTGACTGCACAATATCTTCCGGAGACGTCCAGTCATAGGTATAGACGCCGTTTTCGTATGAGACAGACGTATACAGGTTGTTCTGGAAAATATTTTCCGCGATGCCGTACGTGTAATACGTCCCGTAGTCCTTGCGGCAGGGATACCCGGCAGCATTCCCCCGGTCTGTCGGGGTCTGCCCGGCAGGGTTCGTGTGCGAGAAGTAATTGTATGTTGCCATATCCGTGCTGTGGGAAAGAGCGATTGCGGTAAGCTCCTGGTCCCATGATAACGGTGAAAGACCGTATGCCTTCCGGTGCCGGTTGATAAGTTCGTGAATCCGGCCGGCAAGCGCCGTGGTCGAGATCGTGTACGGGTCGTTGGCGAGTTTGCCCGGCGGCGGGGTGAATTGCGGGGTGGAGGTTGTTGCTGAGGCTGAATGGGAAGCAGTCACGGTTGCGGGTTTTGTTGTCAGAGTTGTAGTGACCGTTGTCCTCCCGGCGGTGGTCAGTGTCGGCCGGACCCGGACTTTTGTCGGGGAGGTTACAGGAGTGTCGACCTGCAAAGGAGTGAGTGTTGGTGTTGCAGATATGGCGGTGGTGACACTGGTGTGCTGCGATTCAGCTGATGGTGACGGCATGGTCGCGGGCACGGACGTTCCCGTTGTTACGCTGGTATTTACCGGAATATTTTCCCCGGGCTGGATGCACCCGCTCAAAAGAATGAACAGGACAACGAGTGTTACGATCACAATCAATACAGCCGCTATCATCAGGTACGGGATACGCCCTTTTCCGACAAGGCCGGGTTTTTCTTTTTTCCGGGCGGCTGCATATCCTCCACCGTATGCCGACACGCCACCCCCGCCATACCGGAGGCCAACTCCCGGTGCCGGTGTCTTTTTCCATTGAGGAAGGCCGGCACACGCATGGTTTGGCGGCAGCCGGTGTTCGTCGCAGAAATTCCGGCCGCAGTACTGGCAGTGAAACGGGAGCGGGACATTTTTCCCGCAGCAATCGCAGCGTGGCATTGATTATGTTCATTCTTGTCCGGGAACTCATAAGGGCTCCGGTGGTTCTTGTACAAAAAAATGTTGCCTGACTAAACCAGGAGACAGGGTTCTCGTTATAAAGGAGGAGTGGTGGCCGGACATCAGGTCCTCTTTGGTCCGGTCTCCGACGGAGAGTTCCCGGGCCGGATCCGGGCCACGGGAAGTTCCAGTGGAAACAATGTCCACGCCCATAGAGATTCCCTTTATAATTTGATATTTTTTGAAAATATTCGTTTTAATTTGAGATTGAACCTGCAAAACTGCGGCCTTCCTGTGAGTGCCGGAATTACAACGATAAACTGATCATCATACGAATTTTCATGCGCTGGAATGGCACTGGTGCAGTAAAATAAAAGGGCTCCTGTACCGGGAAAAACCGGTTGCATTTTTCCCGGAATTACCGGGGATTTGGCAAAAAGGCCGCCCTGTAACCCAAAAACGAGGTTTTCCGGAAGGGAGATTGCACGATTTTTGGTGATCCCGGCAGGCTGTCACAACCCAGATAAGAATTTCCGGGTTATTGTTTCCCGAT
>DAOQAA010000033.1:0-20709 GCA_035353675.1 Methanoregula sp.
GTCTGATTCAGAAAAGATTAAAGTCCGAAAAATAATTCAGATGTTAGAGAAATTTGGTGCTAAACTGGTAGTTTACCCAAAAATATTTATCATGATCTCCTACCCCCACCCAAGGCTAAGGGAGGAGGGGGCGTCCTGTTTTGCTCTAAAACACAAAGAGGGGGGTATGGGGGCACCCTTGATCTATATTGTTCTGAGGGACACCCCCTCCTTAAATCCTGAAAGGTGCCCCCCTCCTTTTATTGATTCAGGAGGGGGTGGCTGAAATTTTTCCAGAGCCTTTGGAGGGGGGTATGGGGGGTCTCATATTTTTTAGGGAGGGGGTCTGTTGTGAATTACAAAAAAAGTTTCTTGTTAGACCATTTTTGTAAAAATTCTGCACAAATAGAATTCTATAAATACGGTTATTGCCGATTAATTTGTTAACGAAAATTTCGGCGATAAAATGATCATACTTTCACCCGATGACGTGAAGAAGCGGTTTGGCCCGCTCTTCTCAAAGAAATTCCTCGTAATGGTTGACGAAAAGGCAGGACTTGCTGAAATCCTTGAACAGTGCCAGGCCCGTGGTCCGATAGAATGGGATGCGATGAACCGCCAAAGAGCCGGTGGTGCAGTTGAGGCATGTGCAGTTGAAGGAAGCACAATGACAATACTGGCACGTCTTGGTACCCACCCGGTCAATTTTGGTGCAGCTGGCAATACCATTGGCGGGCAGGCGCTCGATACTGTTGAAGTAAACGGTGACGAAGTGATAACTACATGGTCAGGCATTGCCGGGGCCGGTGTCGGGGTTGCTGCCTGTCTCCCCCAGGCACCCGGGGTAATCCGGGCAGAATACCCGACAGAGGATGACCTTAAGGTTGGCGGAGCCCGGACAAACCATGTCAGGATAATCTCTCCCCGTTACGAGAAGGTCTCGTTTGGCATTGATGACACCGATACCAAACAGGAGGGTGCCACGTGGGTTATGGCCCTCAAATGCGCAGAAGCGTGCCATATCGATGGCGTGGAATTTTTAAATATGCGTCTTATCCAGCTCAATCCTGCTGTGCCGAACAAGACAACAAACTGTGTCGGCTCGGCACTCAACTTTGCCGCCCGGCCTGGCAGTATCAAAGCGCTGCGGGAATTTATCTGCACATTTATTGAAGAACATACCTTTTCGAAGGATACCGGTATCGCGTTCTCCCGAGGGATTGGTACAGAAAAGGACTCACCTTTTTTAAAGTCCATCAAGACCGAGATCCTGACCGTTGAAAAAGCTGAAAAAGAGGCACAGCGGCTTGGAATTGAGTTCCTTGACCACAACGGAAGAAAAGGGCGTATCGGTGCACTCGGTGCCGTGCTCTGGGCAAACCGGGGATCCGAAGCAGCAGGACTCTATGGGGAGCATCTCTGAGCCGTATGTAATCAAGTACCCGCGAATTGTGGCTGTCGCGGACGAAAGCGGCAGCTCTGTTGAACTGGTTGAATTTTTTGATTGCGTTGGTGGTGCGATGTGGATCCAGCACCACTACGCGAAAAGCCCTCTTGTAAAGAGTGTCCGGTGTGTCGGATCGACAACCCGGTTTTTACTCCGGCCCGGGGTTGTGGATCTCGCACTTGAAGGATCGCGTTTTCCTGCCGGTATCTCCAGGGTAACAGTGACAGAAGACGAAATTGCCGTGACCTATATCGGGATGGGTGGCGGCGGTGTTGGTGCTACGTCATGCCGTGCGGCAGCAAAAGGTGTGCTGCGGGAACGCTGCGATCCTTCAGGTGGGGGAAAACTTGCTGGTTCCACCCTCTGGCTGCCCCGGCGCAGGCGTATATTAATCGGCGTTGACGATACCGACACCTGCGATGAAGGGGCAACATGGACGCTTGTCCATAATATTGCGAGAGCTGTTGAAGATGAGCAATCCGTATACCTCTCTCACACGATTGTCCAGCTTTTCCCGGTTGCGTACCGGACAAAGAACTGCGTGAGTCTTGTCGTGGAATTTGCTACGACAGAACCGGACCGCCTTACGGACAGGTTCCGCGAACTGCTCAAAAAATACACCCTTTCTGACAAAACCGGGATGGCAGTATATTCAGGCTTTTCCCCTTCTGCCGCCCTTCTTGAATACGGGCGGAGCGTGAAACGCGGGGAAGTCAGACCGGAGTTATTACAAAACCTTCATGATCCCTCTCTTCGCGTGGTCATGAATGGGAGGGGGATTACCGGGGCAGTGGCCGCTCTGCCGTTTTATACTCAGTACGAGGAGGCGCTTGTGTTATGCAGTGGAAAGACCTGAAAGCCTCTCTTTTAGAAGCGGGTTCTGCACGGCTCAGCGGTGAACCGGCAGACGACTTTATTGCAAAATCCACGGCGGGTCCCGGGGCCGGTGGGAAAGGTGCGGTCTTCTTTGCTATGGGCCGCCACCGTGTCAAGTTTGCACTCAACCCGCTTTCCCCGATAGAGATTGTCCACCGGGGCGGTGGCGTTGCCGACCTGTATATCAAAGACCAGCAGATCCCGGGCCGGCTCCTCCGGCCGGGACTCCATTGCCCGGACCAGGCGTTTATTACCGTCACAGAGGGCTGCATCTTCTCCTGCCGCTACTGTTCGGTGCCCCGGTTGGCCGGCAGGCGCAAAACGGTAAAAGAGATCATGGACCTTGTCGAATCGGTCCGGCACCGGGTCAGCGCAATCGCTCTTACAAGCGGCGTTGCCGAAAGCGTCAAAGAAGAAGAGGCCTACGTATGCGAGGTGATAAAACACCTTACATTCTTTGATTTGCCCATAGGAGTTTCGATCTACCCGACAGAAAAGACCCCGGAAAAACTCCATGATCTTGGAGTAACCGAAGTAAAATTCAATATTGAGGCTGCAACCCCGGAACTCTTTTCCCGTGTATGTCCCGGTCTTGATTACGACCTGCTCTGGCGGGTACTCGACAGATCCGTAGAACTTTTTGGGAAAGGCCGGGTATTTTCCAATGTCATTATTGGCATTGGAGAGACCGATGCCGAACTGGAGGATTGTATCGACAAGCTTACAGCGCATGGCGTAATCCCTGTCCTGCGGCCACTCAACCCGGTTGCCGGGTATTCCGGCACGTCCCGCCCGTCAGCGGAACGACTGAAAAAAATCTATGCAATGCATGCCCGGGCGCTTGCCCGTGAAGAACTCGACCCTCTTGGTGCGCTTACGATGTGTACGAACTGTGCCGGTTGCGATCTTGTGCCGGGGAGGGACGAATGAAGGGTGTTGATGCACTCGCAGAAGCGCTTTGTGCTTCCACCGATTGCCGGTATACGGTACCCGGCTATCCGGTCACCGAACTTGCTGCACTGACCGGTGCCGAGATGGTCATCAACGAAAAGACTGCTCTTGAGTATGCGCTTGGGGATTCCATTAGCGGCAGACGAGCAGCGGTAATTGTAAAGAACGTTGGCGTGAACGGTTGTGCAGATCCGCTCTGCGGTGCGACGGTACAGGGTCTTATCAGTGGTGTTATTCTTGTCGCAGGAGACGACCCGGCTGCGAAGGGATCCCAGACTTCACAGGACTCCCGGTATTACGGGGAACTGGCAGAGATCCCGGTAATCGAGCCGGATGAATTTTCATGTTATGCCGGTGTTGAGGCAGCGCTTGCGGCATCAGAAGAATTTTCACGGGTTGCCATGCTCCGTCTCACACCGCAACTGCTGGATGCCGAAGTGAGCGGGAGCGTTGTTCCCCGCAACGACCAGAAAGGCAGTATTGCAAAACGCGATTTGACGATGCATGGCCGGACAATGGCCGCAAACGATCTTTACCGCAAAATGTTTGCCTGGTCGGTATCATCTCCATTGAACCGGTGGGAAGGTGGATCCCCTGGTGCCGGCCTGGCACCGGGAGAAAGCCGGGTTATAACCGTTCACCCTCCACCCTCCCAAATAGCAGAATTTCAAGATGTGCACGAATATGGCCGGCCATTTGTCCGAGACCACCGGGGTGTTCTGCCACCGGATCCGCAGGGCACTCCAGAAACAAAGAAAATGCGGGGATTTTCCCGGGCATTCTGTTCAGGCTGCCCGTTCAAACCGTTGTTCTCCCTCCTGAAAAATCGTAACATGCAGGTGATCTGTGATGCCGGGTGTTCGGTGGTCGGGCTGAACCCCCCGTATGAATTCGGTATCGCAAGTTATGGCATGGGTTCAAGCATTGCGGTTGCCGCACGGAGCACGCACGTAGCGCTTATTGGCGATTACGGACTGCTCCATTCAGGAATCAATGCCCTTATCGATGTGTATGAAAAGAGACTTCCGCTCCTGTGCATCGTGATGAAGAATCACTGTGCCGCGATGACCGGTGGCCAGCCCGCAAGCGATCCCGTCCCCTACCTTACATGGGCTGATCCGGTCATCTGCCGTGCGGAAGATGAACACCGCCTCCGCGAGGTCATCCGGCCAACGGACCGGCCCCTGACGGTTGTTGTAGAGGCGGAATGCCCGCAGGGGGCACACCATGAAACCGTGGAATATTGAGATCTGTGATGTAACCTTACGGGATGGGGAACAGACACCCGGCGTGTCGTTCTCCTGTGAAGAGAAAGAGGATATTGCCCAAACCCTGGATGCAATTGGTATCGAGGTAATCGAGGCAGGATTCCCGGCGGTCTCCGGAAACGAAAAGAAGTGCGTGAAGACCATTGCAAATCTTGGGCTTGATGCACGGATCTGCGGCTTTGCCCGGGCCAGAAAACCGGACATCCAGGACGCCATTGATTGCGGTGTCGATATGGTCTCTATCTTTATCCCGACATCAGATCTCCATGTCCGTCTCAAGTTTAAAAAACCCCGCGAACAGGTTCTTTATGATGCCCTTGCAATGATCGATTTTGCCCGGGACCATGGCGTCCAGGTGCGGTTTGCTGCGGAAGATGCTTCGCGAACCGACCTGGTTTTTTTAAAAGAGGTATATCGTCAGGCGGCAGATCATGGTGCAGCCTTGCTTAGTTTTGCTGACACTGTGGGCTGTCTTATCCCCGAAGAGATGCGCAGGATTATGACCGATCTCGTTTCATCAGTTGACCGGCCGTTCTGCGCACATTGCCATAACGATATGGGCTGTGCGGTTGCAAATACAATCACAGCAGCACAAGCCGGGGCGTTCCAGCTTCATACGACCGTTAATGGTATCGGTGAGCGGTCGGGCAATGCCTCGCTTGAGGAAGTGCTTATTATCCTCCACCAGAAGGGGGGAATCGACCGGTATGATCTTTCGTATCTCACCGGACTTTCCCGCAAGGTGGAAAAGTATTCCGGTATTAAACTGCCGAAGAACAAACCCGTCACCGGGGAGCTGGCATTCTCGCACGAAAGCGGGATCCACATTGCAGCTATCCTCCAGGACCCTGCGACCTACGAATATTTCCCGCCTGATCTTGTGGGCGGCGAGCGGCATTTCCTTCTTGGCAAGCATACCGGGAGAAAGGCGCTCGAACATGTGGTCGCAACACTTGGCCTGACCCTTACCGAGCCGCAGATCTGCCGGTTGCTCGACCTTGTAAAGGAGCAGTCAGAACTGAAATGCAGCATTACTCCCGGAGTATTACAGACCCTAATTGGGCAGGTGCAGCAGGAGACTCCTGCATGAGCACTCTCTCGGAGCGGATCCTTGGCGCTGCTGCCGGAGAATATGTTGACCGTAAGGTTAACCGGGCGTATGCTCATGACGGGACAGGCGTCCTTGCGCTCGAAGCATGGAAAAACATGGGCGGCGGCCGGCTGGGAAAAGATACCGGTTACTATATCCATTTCGATCACATCGCCCCGGCCAACAACAGCACGACAGCGACCCTCCAGCATGAGCTTCGCGATTTTGCAAAAAAGTCATCCATGAATTTCTCGGATATCGGTTGCGGGATCTGCCACCAGCTGATGAGCGAGGGAGTCGTCCTGCCCGGTGAAATCGTTGTCGGTGCTGATTCGCATAGTGTCACGCCGGGAGCGTTTGGTGCTTTTGCAACCGGTATGGGTGCGACCGACATGGCTGCAATCTGGCTGACCGGGGAAACCTGGTTCCGGGTGCCCGTATCGACAGGTATCCACCTGTCCGGAAGGTTTGCCGGTTTTGCCGAAGCAAAAGACCTCGCACTCGCATATGTCGGGAAACTGGGCATGGATGGTGCAACCTACCAGGCTATCGAGTTTGTCGGGGACGGGGCACACAATCTTTCTATCGACGAGCGTCTTGTCCTTTCAAACCTGTCTGTTGAAGCAGGGGCAAAAGCCGGTCTTTTTTATGCTGACGATGTAACGATACGATCCCTCAAAGAAAGGGGATATGATGTTAAGCCACAGGTTCCTGAATCCTGTACATACATCCAGGAACTTGATATTGACCTTGAAAATATCGTACCGCTGGTTGCTGTGCCTCACCGGGTTGACACGGTAAAACCCGTGGATGCACTTGCAGGGATTCCGGTTGACCAGGTGTTTGTTGGTACATGCACAAACGGGCGGTACTCCGACCTCACCCGGTTTGCCCGCATGGTCAAAGACAAAAAAGTAGCAGTACGGACTATCGTGGTCCCGGCGTCGGTTGAAGTCTTTAAAAAAGCAATACGGACCGGTGTCATTGCGGATATTGTCGGAGCGGGCTGCACGATCGGACCACCCGGCTGCGGCCCCTGTCTTGGTTCCCATATGGGTGTGCTTGGGGAAGGGGAAGTCTGTCTTTCAACGGCAAACCGTAACTTTAAAAACCGCATGGGCGTTGGCGGTGAGATCTACCTTGGATCTGTTGCCACTGCTGCTGCAAGCGCCCTCACCGGCGAGATCACGTCCCCGGAGGCGGCATAATGCAGGGCAGGGGAACGGCAGTCTGCCTGCCTGCCGATATCGATACCGATGTTGTTATAGCCGGCCGGTACCTGCGGACAAAGGACCGGACCGTCTGGGCCACCCATGTCTTTGAGGATCTCGACCCAACCCTTGCTGCCCGGATGAAGGGATCGGTAATCGTTGCCGGGAAGAATTTCGGGTGCGGATCATCACGGGAGCAGGCAGCGATTGCGATCCGGGAGGCCGGGGTCGTCGCAGTGATCGCGCCATCGTTTGCACGGATTTTCTTCCGGAATGCGATCAACATCGGCCTCCCGCTTATTGAGGCAGATATTTCATGTGATGAAGGAAGCCCGGTTGCCTTTGACCTGTCTCGAGGCTGGGTAGAATCCGGGGGAAAAAGTTCTGCCATTCGCCCGCTGTCCCCCCGGATGCAGGAGATCTTAAAGGCCGGTGGTCTCGTGGAATACTGGAGGGTTCACCGGTGATCTTCCCGGAGCATTGCAAGTACGTGGGGCTTGCCACGACAAAACCCTGTGGCGACAAGGTCTATTTCATCAGCCGGTATCTCATCCGGGAAATAAAAGACGGGTACGAACTCCTGGAAGTGACCCTTGATCCGGCCAAAAAAACCGTCATGAGGGATATTGTCTCGTCCCGTGTCCTTGCAACTCCCCGGGAGGTTTATTTTTATCCGGCGAAAGTGCAGTTAAATGATCGGACGCTTCTTGTCCGGCTTGCATCAGAGAGTGGTTACCGGTGCACGGTCTTTACCGGACCTGAAGAAAACATGACTTTTATTCTCGATCCTGATCTTTCGGGCTTTCTGAAGGTACATGTTTACGATGTGATCCCGCCCCGGCCCACGCTCTCGGCGTCGTTAAAGGAAATGGAATCAATCGGGCTCTTTGGCGAACTCTCGGTGATCTTCGATCACCACATACGGGACATTACACAGATACCTGCCGATATCTATCCATGCAGGGCTGCTGGGTATAAGCGGACGCTGGATGCCGATCCGTTACAGGGGGGGGAACAAGTGGCCGGGTGTCTTACGGCAAAACAACTCTGCACGGAATGCTACGGGACGGATTTTACGCTTGAGAACATCTGTCCGTTGGAGCAAATCAAAGAAGAACCGTTTATCGCCCGGTGCTGCCGGGCCGAACGTGAAGGTATCGGGACGTGGAACGGGAAGTTTGGGGCGATTGTGCACTGGGGTGCAAGTCCCGCAAAGATCCAAAGAGCCGTGCAGGATCTCGTGAGCCAGTGGAGGAACCGATGACCCGGATTGCAGTTGTTGAAGGCGACGGGATCGGTCACGAGGTAATCCCGGTTGCCCAAAAAGTCCTTCATTTTCTCCATCCTGAATATGATTACTTCCCGGTCGAAGTGGGATACGGGCGCTGGGAACAGACCGGCTGTCCCTGTGCGGACCGCGATATTTCGATGCTTAAAACTGCGGATGCAATCCTTTTCGGGGCGGTTACGACACCGCCGATGAAAGATTACCAGAGTGTCGTTTTGCGGATAAGAAAGGCGCTTGACCTGTATGCAAATCTCCGCCCGGTAAAAGGCGACGGCATTGATATCCTGATCGTGCGTGAGAACACCGAGGGCCTTTATTCCGGGATTGAAGAGCGCAGCCCGGACCGTGCAACGACACTCCGTGTTGTGACCCGGGCGGGGACCGAACGGATTGCGAGGGCAGCGATCCGGCTTGCCCAAAAGCGAAAAGGAAAACTCACAATCGGCCACAAGGCAAACGTGCTCAAGTCTGATGTCTTTTTCCGTGATATCTGTATGGTGGAGGCACAACAGGCAGGGATAGAGTATAACGAGAAATATATCGATGCCCTGAGCCTTGACGTCCTCCAGCACCCGAAGGCGTACGATGTGATCGTGACGACAAACATTTTTGGCGATATACTCTCCGATGTCGCTTCATATCTTGCAGGTGGCCTTGGTCTTGTGCCGAGCGCAAACATCGGGGACCGGTATGCCCTCTTTGAACCGGTGCACGGCAGCGCCCCGGATATCGCAGGTAAAAACATCGCAAACCCGGTTGCTGCCCTGCGGAGTGCCGCGATGCTTCTGTCTCATTTAGGTGATACCCATGGAGCAGAACGGATAGAATCTGCAATCGGTCAGGTTCTCGCATCCGGTATCCGGACCCGTGATATTGGTGGATCGGCAGGGACCCGGGAGTTTGGTGATGCCGTTCTCCGGGCCCTTGGGCAGCTGGGATGAGTTTACAGACTTTTTTTTTAAAAAAATTTTCAACTGCTGTGCCGGACTTTTTAAAACATCCGGGCATGTGGGTGGGGGGTATCCCCCCACCCCTCAGGACCTGAGGGGGGCCCTACCCCCCCATCATGAATTTATTTGGAGGGGATCACCCCCCTCCCCATGTGCCGGCCCGTGAGGGGGGTACCTCCTCATGGTTCCAACACCATGATCCTGTGTTTCGCTTGGAGTTCTCGTCGGAGCCGATACGCTGTTTGCGGCCGGATGGGGCAAGGGGTAGGGGGGTACCCCCCTTATTTCCTGCGGTTGCGGGCCGTGTTGGATCGATTAACCTCCGGGTGAGTCATGATGATAATGGGGGCTGATGCCCTCATACCCCCACGAGCGAGGTGTGCAGCCGCCCCCGACGGGGCGCCCCCGCGGCGGATCAGTGACGGCCAAGCAGCCCTCTAAAATTTCCTTGTCTCGCCGTGCCCCGAAGGGGTTCTGATGCGGGGAACGTTCACAAAAATAATGATTAGGTATGGGTACTCATCAAAAATTTTAGGTTTAATGATGAGAGAAGATAATGAAAGATTTATACTATTGTGAGAAGCATTTTTTTGAGTGAATTAGATGGTAAAATTCTATACAACTAATGGGATTTCGGCTGCATTAGATGATTTGGTTAAGAATTCTCACAAACAATTATTTTTAATCAGTCCATATCTACAAATCTCTAAAAATTTACGAAGTTTAATTAAAGAAGCAGACCGGCAAGCGTTAATTGATATTAAAGTGGTTTGTAGAAAGGATAGTAACTGGCCTCCCGATGACATCAGTTTTCTTCAAAATCTTGAAAATGCAAAGATAAAATCAATTGAAGGACTTCACGCAAAAATTTATCTTAATGAATCTACAGCGATAATTACCTCAATGAATTTGTATCTACACTCGCAGCAAAATAACAAAGAAGTAGGTCTTATTTTTGATGCGATAGAGGATAAGGAAATATACGATCAAATTTTCAAAGAAGTTACAAGATTGATAGAAGATGCAGAAAAAATCCAATATAAAGTTACAATTGACAAAGAACAACCATTAACAGCCCCACACGAACTCACAAAAGAAAGGCCATCCCTCAAACCTGTCCCAAAACCTGATAAAAATATTGGTTATTGTATACGGTGCCATGCTGAAATGGCATTTAATCCCGATAAACCACTTTGCTCAAAGTGCTATCCAATCTGGGCAAAATACTCTGATAAGTCATATCCAGAGAAATATTGTCATATCTGCGGAAAGGAAGCAAATCAATCCGTCGGAAAACCCGTTTGTTATTCCTGC
Organism: Methanoregula sp.; assembly: GCA_035353675.1. Lineage (GTDB taxonomy): Archaea > Halobacteriota > Methanomicrobia > Methanomicrobiales > Methanospirillaceae > Methanoregula. Next base: position 10,375 of record DAOQAA010000033.1, read on the forward strand.
TATAAAAAATTGTACAAATAATATCTTGAAACCACGCTTATTTTTGTTAATTACCGTTTATTCCTTTGAAAAATCGTATTTGTTCCAAAGTGCAACATCGGATCTGTCGACCCCCTGTTTCACACCAGTACCCCCGTTTCAGGAACATCTATCCATGAGAATCATTTCGTAAGGTATACAATCCCCCCGGTTTGACTACTGTAGACAGGAGTTAAATTGTATATGGATGCCGGTATTTTCTGGGCAGCAGTTTCGATCCCCCTTCTGATCTTCATTGCCCGTATCGCAGAAGCGAGCCTTGAATCAGTCAGGACGATTTATATCAGCAAGGGACATGCAAACCTTGCAGCATATGTCGGCATCATCAAGACCGGTATCTGGCTGATCTCGACGGGACTTGTCCTCACAAACCTCACCCAGTACTGGAACCTCTTTGCCTATCTCGCCGGTTACGGTATCGGGACAGTGCTTGGCATGGGAATTGAGAACCTTATCTCAATCGGGTATGTGATCGTTCGGCTTATCACTCCGTCAGATCCTCAGCCTATTATGTCCCGTCTGTCAACGCTTGGCTATGGCATGACAAGGATTGAGGGCAGTGGCAGTTTCTCCGGGACAGTCAGCATTATCTTCATGATTGTTCCAAGAAAAGAACAATCCCGCCTGCTTTCGATCATTTCACGGGAATACCCGGATCTTCTTTATACTATCGAAGATGTCCGTAATATCAAGGACGGGGCAAAAATCTTCTATAAAGATCCGAAACGCCGCATCCTCAGTTTCTTTGGCATGTGACATCCCGTTGATTATGTCAGCATCAGAAAGCCTATCACCGCTGCCCCCATCACTCAAATGAAGGGGAGAACTCTCCAAAATGAAGTACGGAACGTCACATGCAGCGGGGGAACCAAGTACTCTCCCAATCTTCAACCCGAAAACCGGCCGTGTTGAAGAGGTAGCTCCGATTGTAAAGACCGACGCCGAGTGGCAGAAACAGCTGACGCCGTTACAATTTGCAATTGCGCGAAAGCGTGATACGGAGTATGCATTCACTGGCAAGTATCATGACTGCAAGGCGCATGGCGTCTACCAGTGTGCCTGTTGCGGTACGGCGCTCTTTTCATCTGAGACCAAGTTCGATTCCGGTACCGGCTGGCCAAGTTTTTCTGCACCGGTCTCTTCACTCAATATCCGCACGAGCAGAGACCGATCCAATGGTATGGAGCGTACTGAAGTCCTCTGTGCCCGGTGCGGAGCACATCTCGGACATGTATTCGATGACGGTCCCCCGCCCACAGGCAGACGCTATTGCATGAACTCGGCAGCTCTTGTGCTCCGGCAAACACCCCTGGCGACGGACCCGTCGGGTTGACCCGGATCTGCATTACTTTAAAAAAAGTCAACCGGGATCTCCCGATCTTGGTTTTTATGAAGTACACAAAATCATCGGGCTTTGTATTTTCAACTGGAATCCCTAGGTTTTATGAGACCTTCCATCCCAGATATTAAGGTACTGCATGGATTTTCTCACAAACATCCTTATTGGGATTGGACTCTCGATGGACTGTTTTGCGGTCTCTCTTGCAATCGGCACGACGACCCGATCCGATCTCCGGAAGACTGCAATTATTATCGCCGCCTGTTTTGGTTTTTTCCAGGCCGGAATGACCATTGGCGGCTGGATTGCCGGTACATCGCTCTACACAATAATATCCGCATACGGTCCATGGATAGCGTTCCTGCTGCTTGCCGTTATCGGCATAAAAATGATCCGCGAAGGAATAAGCAACGAAAAAGAGGCATACTTAAACGGAATCCAACTGATCCCGGTTCTTCTCCTGTCCATCGTTACAAGTATTGATGCACTCGCAATCGGTGTCTCGCTTGGTGTGTTGGGAGACATGGTGCTCGTGCCGGCGCTTGTTATCGGGATTGTCTGTTTTGCATTCTCTTTTTCCGGCGTGATGTGCGGTATGCAGCTTGAAAAAATTCTCGGGAACAAAACGGAGATTGCCGGTGGGGTTATCCTTATCCTGATAGGACTTCGCATTCTCATAAAATCCCAATCTTTCTAAGCCATATGACCTGCCGGCAGTCCCCGCAAGCGATCTTTATGTGGTTATCCGCAGACGGATAAGTGGCGATTATGGAAAAAAAGGACGACCTGAACGGGATCGAAACAATTCTCGGGTACCATTTTTTTGAACAGCAGCACCTGATCCGTGCCCTGACCCATCCGGCTTATGCAAACGAACTGATCCAGAAAAACCGGATCTGCCTGACGCAGGAAGCGTATAGTACACTTGGCGATGCAGTGCTCAAGACAAGTCTGATTTTGTTTTTAATGGAGAAGGGCATTCAGGACAAAGGCGCCATCACGAGAACAAAAGAACAACTTGAGGATAACTGCAGCCTTGCGCAAGTCGGCCGGCGCATGAAAATCAAACGGTTCATCCGGCTCGGACGGGGGGAAAAAGACCTCTGGCACTCCGGGGAAGATACAATCCTTGCTGATACCGTGGAAGCCATTATCGGTGCGATTTATCTCGACAGCGATGCCGGTCTTGGGGTGGTCCGGCAGTGCATCGGGAAATGGTTTGAACCTGAACTTTCACGGATTAAAAAGGATGAGATCCCAAAAAAGAAGATTAAACGTCGTCTTTCCTCGACTTCCAGACGTGCATGACCCAGATAAATGATATGGCTGTCGCGACAACTGTAGACACGGCAAGGAGCGGGATGTACCACCACTGGGCGGCCATCTGTCCTTCCATGACCCCGCTCCCGGCGATAGTTGCAATAGTGTTTGGGACTAAAAATGCAGTGCCAAGCACGGTCAGGTAAGCCGTGACGAGAGCAAAACGGTTGTTGAGGCTCTGGAGCTGGTTATTGTAGATGCTCTGCATCACTTCAAGGCCGGATGAAAGCACATTTGACATCTGTTCGGAAAGCTCGATGTGGCGTTCGATGTTATCCGACAAAATCCCGATACGGCCGAGGAGTTTTTCATCGTTTGTGATCAGGTCGGCATCCCCGTACTGGAGCGAATTAATCACGTCTTTTGTTGCCCATAGCACGTTTAAGTAATCGATCAGCACGTGTTTCATTCTGTAGATGCTGTGGGCGATCTGTTTTTTGGCGACATTTTCCTCGATAAGCGATTTGCTGATAGCATCGCCGTGCATTTCAATTTCACGGAGATATTCGAAGTTACGGTCGTTGTTCTCATCGATGATCCGTTCGAGAATGAGTGTAATCTTGTCGGCAGTGGTCTCCGAACTGATGCGCTTGAAAAACGGCTGGGCATACCGGGAGAACCTGAGCAGGCGGTTGATATCCTCTGAATGCAGGGTGATGATATAATTTTCACGGATCAGGATAAAAAGCGGGTGAATTACCATATTGTCACCCCTCAGGGTCACTGAAGGGAGCATGATCCCGAGCTCGGTGTCGTAGTCCTCGTATGCCGAGTAGAAACCGGTGGAAAGCTTGGGGATAGGGAGTTTGGTGAACCCGGCAAGCTGGGCTATTCTTTCGATATCACCTGCGTCATCTTTTGTGCTGTAATCGATCCATGCGATACTGGCATCGGGAATTGCCTCGAGGTATTCTTCCAGCGGACGATCGATAAACCGGTCTATCCTGCCCTCCTTTGTTAGAATTATGCAGAAGTTAAGCGGGAGGGGACCTGCAGCTTGCGCCGATGAAGTTTTCTGTGGGTCCTGCGGGATCTGGATAGTACTTTGCATCTTCATGGTCGCACGTCCATTGGAATGTGACCGGTTACGCGGTCATAATCTTGCAATACTTTTTATTGAGAGTGGAAGTGTATAAACGTAGCAGAATTAAAAAAAGTATACGAACAGGTCATTACAGCACGATGGATTTCTGTTTCCCCGGTCTTTTAAAAAGAATTCCTGTTGTGCGTTTTTTTCCTGACGGATATAAAAATTATCGCATGAGTGATCAAGTATATCCGCTAACCCGGTGATATCCCGCTTATGAAAAGCATCCGGGTTCTCTGTAGTATTACTATAGTTATACTGGTACTCACCTGTGGCTGTACGGCACCCGTCAGTACATCCGGGGATTCCCCGGCCTCTCCCGTAACCACAACCATCCCGGCACAGGTGACTCCGGCAACCACGAATTTCACCATGACCGTAGAATCGATCACACCCGGATCCGTTCTCCCGAAGGAATTCACCTGTGCCGGATCATACCGGACGCCCGGAATCTCATGGGAGAATGTCCCTGCCGGCACCAAAAGTTTTGCCCTGATCTTCGACGATCCGGATGCCCCGTCCGGGACATTTACCCACTGGATCGTGTATAACATCCCCGCTGATACCCGGAATATCGGCCCGGCGCAGCCCGACGGGAAAACCTTGTCTGACGGTTCCCAGGTTGGCCTCAACAGTGCAGGTTCACGCGGGTATTACCCGCCATGTCCTCCTCCCGGGAAAGCCCACCGGTATATTTTCAGATTGTATGCTGTTGACATGGTGATTACCCAGCCGACTGCTGATCGGGCTTCTGTTGACTGGGCACTTGATGGTCATACTCTTGGGGAAACGCAGGTGGTTACGACCTTTAAACGGTAAGGGCCATTACGGTGCCGGACCTGTGTTTTTCGGGTTTGTTGCCGGGCCCCGGACTGACAGGACAAATATGGTACAGACCACAAACGCGAGAATACAACTCGCACAGAATCCCGCTGTATATCCGATCAAAGTAATAATAATCCCGGTCAGCAGCGGTCCCCCGGAGTGGCCGATGTCCATAATTGATGAGAGTGCGCCCATGGATGCCCCGAGTTGCTCTTTTTTTGCGATATCCGCGACATAGGCGTTTGTAGCAACCGTTGAAAGGGACATGCCCGCTCCAAAAACAGCGCTCACAACAAGGAACCAGGCAAAGGATGCAGACAGCGGGATTGCCGCGACTGAACCCCCGGTAATGGCAAGCCCGGCAACAATCTGGATACGCTTGTCGACCCGATCAGCAATTCTGCCGAAAAAGGGTTTTGTGCCGGCGATGACGAGTACCTGGACGGCAAAGATGATGCCGGTCAGGTATGCCCCTATTCCCATACTAAATAGGTAGAGCGGGAGGAAGGTCTCGACTGCCCCGAACGCGAAATACGTTGCCATGTCGACAAAGGCCGTGCCCCGGAGCCGGCGGTTGGAAAAGAACGTGAAAAAACTCTCACGGAAAGCTGAGAAGGGCAGGGTATTGAGCGGTAATGATTGTTTTTCTGTATACAGCAGTGTCATAACAAAGACCGGGACGGCGGCTAGCGCTGCAACAGCGTATACCATCCGGTAGGGTAACAATCCCGGATACATAACAAAATATGATATAATGGCTCCCCCGGCAAGTGGTGCAAGCGTCCGGCCGATGAGTGTCGCTGAGGAGTACTGCCCGAGCATCTCACCTTTGGTCTCCGGGAACCGTTCAGCAATAACCGCCGATATGACCGGCCCAAGGATTGCAGTCGCAGTTCCATGTAAGAACCTGACCGGGATGAGCCAGGCCGGTGAGGTAATAAAAAGATACAGGAACGGTGCGATCAGGAAAACCGCGCCGGAAAGCACCAGCAGCCTTTTACGGCCAAAATGGTCTGAAAGAACCCCCACAGGAAATGAGAAAAGAATACCGGCGAGCGGGGAGAATGCGGCAATTAGCCCGATGATTGTACTATCTGCACCGATTGCCTGCGAAAAAAGGGGAAGGACCGGGTTTTTCGAGATTGTCGTTGAAAATATTGCAAAAAACCCGATGAGGAAAAGGTAATACACCAGCCTTCGGTCAGGGCTGAATGTACGTACCTCAGAATTTTCTTTCGTATTCATTCCTCTTGTCAGTGATTCTGTGTGCCTTATTCATAAGGGTGCCCCCGCAGTTACTGGGAATTGCCGGCCTATTTTCCGATATGCAAGGCTTGTAAAAATCAAAAAAAAGTTTCAGGGTCGGGGCTGCTGCTGGGTTGCGCAGTGGAATGTCCCGTATCCCTCGACCATCGCACGGGCATTTATCCCGGTTACGGTCCGGTCCGGGAAGAGTTTCTGGATAATACTGAGGGCTTCCTCGTCATGGGGGTCATCAAAGACCGGCACAACCACCACAGTATTCCCGATATAGAAGTTCGTGTAACTTGCCGGGTACTGGCCGTCCTCATCGATAATCGGAGCCGGCATCGGGAGTTTTACGATAGTAAAAGGTTTGTTTTCCTGGTCTGTTGCCTGCTTGAGAATTTCGTAGTTCTCTTTGAGCACCTCATAATTCCCGTCCTGAGGATTCTCTTCATATGCACAGACAATGGTTGTTGGTGAAACAAACCGTGCGATATCGTCAATATGACCGTCGGTATCGTCGCCAACCACGCCCTGGTTCAGCCAGATGATCTTTACCGCACCGAGATACTCTTTGAGATAACCCTCAAGATCATCCCTGGTGAGTTCCGGGTTCCTGTTGGGGTTGAGGAGACAGGCACGGGTTGTAAGAACCGTACCCCTGCCATTGGTATCGATGGAACCTCCTTCAAGGATGATCCCCGGCCGGAAAACCGGCAGGTCAAGCCACCGGTTGATATCCGTTGGGACATTTCCATCGGCAATCTGGTCTTCGTACTTCTCCCCCCATGCATTGAATTCCCAGCGTACCATGGCCGATTTTTCAAGAGCCGGGTTTATCACAAATGTCGGGCCGTAATCACGGATCCATACATCTGAGTACTTTATGGTCCGTATCGTAACGCGGGACAGGTCCACTTCTGCACTTCTCAACCGCGCCTTTACCATACGATTTATCATCGGGTTTGGCACGAAGAGCTCGACACGTTCCGAAGGGGTTATCGCAGCAATGAAACTGACATACCCGTCCTCAACTTTTTCGAGGTTCGGGAATGTATATTTGTTATGCGGCCACGAAAGCCAGACGGCTTCGTGCGGTTCCCATTCGGCGGGCATGAAATACCCCAGTTTCCGGGGAGTATCCCCTTTGCGGGGAATTGGTGCCGTCGCGTCGTGTTCCGGCACCCGTGAACATACTGAACCATATGTATCAGGCCGGCGGTTCCGGAAAAATCCCCATGAGTCCCGTACTGATTCATTCATATCGAGGTCGATTTGGGCGGTAATCGTTTCGTCATTGTCACCTGCGTGGGCAAGCATCCGGCCGAATGCATCGCAGATAAACGAGCCGCCAAAGAAGTGGATATCTCCTTCCTGTCCGGCACGGTTGACTGCTGCGACATGCACGCTGTTTGCGATGGCATGGCTGCGCTGTATCAGCTCCCATGCTTCCTGCCAGTCGCCTTCACCCGGCGGCTCGGAACAGGGATTCCCGATTGCTGTCGGGTAAAAGATCATATCAGCCCCGTCAAGGGCAACACACCTTGCCGCCTCCGGGAACCACTGGTCATAACAGATGAGGACTGCAATACGCCCGTACCGGGTATCATGCACGGCATAGTGCTCCCCCGGGTAGAAATAGCATTTTTCAAAAAACCCGGGGTCCTGCGGGATGTGGACCTTATGGTAGGATGCATGGAGGCTCCCGTCAGCATCAATTACGACTGCTGTATTGTAGAATTTCCCCGACGGGGACCGTTCAAAGACAGGGACGATGATGACTGCTGAATATTTTTGGGCAAGCCGGGCAAAGGCATCAGTCGATTCACCGGGAACATTCTCGGCAAACCGATCAACATGTAACCCCGGCTGCTGCGGGAAATAACGGCAACGGAACAGCTCGGGCAGGCAGATAATCTGTGCTCCCTTCTGTGCAGCAGTCTCTGCACGTGCAAGTGCCGTTTTGAGGTTCTCATCCATGTCCGGCCCAATCTCCATCTGGATGAGTGCGACCGTAATAGTGGTGTGATCCATGCGCGTATGCTCTTGTTTTAGAGGGTTATTGCTTCATAGATATGATGCTATCCAAAGATTGCCCTTTTTCGCGGATTTTCCCTTATAAGGGGAGCAGCTTTTGTAAAAATTATGGGAAATCTTAACTCTCATTAGTCTTTCCGGCGGACTTCCTTCTCTCCAGCCATTCAGTCAACTGCCCCATGAGGGAGAGCACGGCGGGCATGATGAAGATGGCGCCGACGAGGGAGAACCCTACGGCGATGAGTGTGGAGATCCCAAAGTTACTGGTGATGGGGAAGGAGGAGAGACAAAGTGCAGAGAACCCGAAGAAGGTGGCAAGGCCGGAGACCGTGATAGCGGTCCCGATCTTACTGACACTTTCCTGGATCGCGGCGATATGGTCATGGAGGCGTTCCTCCTCTTCGGAATACCGTTCCATCACGAGGATGGTGTATTCCGCGGCGACACCGATGGTCATGGAGCCAAGCGTTGCGGTGAGGGGGGAGTAGGAGAGCCCGATGATATACATCGCGACGGCGTTCCAGCCTACGATGAGCACGATGGGGATGAGCGGCGATATGGCGTGGATATGCCGGTAGACGAGGGCAAGGAATATGAAGATGAAGACGAACCCGAGATACGTCATCTGGTCTTTGGACTCCGACAACCCGCCGATGAGGGAAGTAAAGATCTCGAAATTGCCGACCGGCTGGATGGAGATACCCGGCGGGGGTTCAAGGAACACGATATCGGAATCCATCTGCTCCTTGAGGTCTTCCTGCGTTGGGATCTGCATCTCGATGGTGTTGAACTTGACGACACCGCAGAGTGACCCGCTGATGTACTGGTCTTTGACGCCTGAGGGGATCCGGTCCAAGACGGCGTCAAGTTCGCTCTGGGTCTGGGGCATCACGCCGTTATTGTAGGCAAGAACGTAGGTCACGATACTTGTAGCGGAGTTCAGTTCGGAATGTTTTGCAAGTTCATAATTCTGGAACCGGTAGAGCCATTGTATCGTATCGAGGTCGGTGATCCGGGCGCCCTGGACGTAGAAATCGGCGGTACTGGTAGCGCCGAGGATACGGGTGACCTTATCCATCTGGATTTTCGCCGGCATATCGGAGGGCACGAAGTTATTCTCATTGGCCTCGACGGGGATGAGGGGGTCGATCTGGAACCCGATGATAGCGACGAGCGCGGCGATGAGGAGAACCGGCACCGGGTTTTTGGCGATTTTCACGGAGGTGCTGGTAAGGAACTGACCATAGGAAAAGGATTTTTTCTTTTTGGCCGGCAGGGTATCGCAGGCTTCCGTTCCGACAGCGTAGCAGACCTGCGGGGCAGCCGGTTTTGGCTTGTAATGGATGACGTGGGCGAGCGCCGGGATACCGACAAGCGAGACGCAGTAACAGCTCATGATACCGATCATGGCAACAAGCCCGAACGACTGGACCATCGGCACGGTCGACACAAACATAGCGGCAAACCCGAGCGAGGTCGCAAGCATAGCGTACATCACGGCTGGCCCGGTCCGGGTAATGGTCGTAAAGACCGCGTCGTCAAGCGACCCTTTCCGGGCTTCCTCGTCCAGCCGGGCATGGAACTGGATCGCGTAATCAATCCCAAGCCCAATCATAACCGGGAACGCCCCGAGCACTGCCATGTTGAGCTGGATGCCGAAAAGACCCATCATGCCAAGGGCGGTGACCAGGCCCAGACCCACAAACAGCACCGGCAGGAACCGGTGGCTGACATAGGCAAAGAGCAGGCCCATGACGAGCACCATGAGGATCATGGCCGCACCGATCAGCACGCCCATCTGCGACCCCATGGAGGTCTTCATCTGGTCGGCAAACGCCGGGCCCCCGGAGACCGTGACGGTCACACCCGCCGGCGGCTGGGAGGTCGCGACCAGCGATTCAATATTTTTCAGCGTAGCGGTCTTGGAATCATCCGAGAGTCCTTCGACCATCGGGATCTGGACGAGCGTCAGGACGTTTGACGGCACCGCAATCTTTTTGGTCGCTTCCGGCATCCGGGTGACCAGCGCGTCAATCTCGCCTTTTGACTGCGGCAGCACGCCGCCGTTCATCTGTTTGAGAATATCGACAACACTTGACGCACCTGCAATGTTCTGCTGCTGCCGGATATCGTCTTCCAGGCGGTCCAGGTACTTGAGCACCGCCGGGTCCAGCGGGTCGCTGGTCTCGACAACAAGGATCAGCGTCCCCTTAGAGAACGTGTCGGTATACTGGTTGTTCACTATCCCGGTTGGCGAGTTTTTATCCATGTACGTGTCGCTGCCGGTCGCCATGGTGATCATGGTCATGCCGAACAGGGCAATGGCAAACACGACCGCGACTGCACCGACCACCAGTTTGGGCCGGCGGTTAACAAACCGTGCAATTTTACTGAAGATCTGTTCGATCATAATAGTCCTTGTCTATAATATGGAGAGGTACCG
>DAOQAA010000034.1:0-20361 GCA_035353675.1 Methanoregula sp.
AAAATCATTTAACCAACAGGAGTGCCTGCTGAATCCCTTCCAATAATTTTTGCCACCCGGCCTACGCGCCCGTCTTTGAGCCGGACCTTGATACCGTGGGGGTGAAAAGAAGAATTTGTCAGGATTTCCTGAACAATCCCCCTTGTAAGTTTCCCGCTTTTCTGGTCGGCCTTTAGAACTATATCAACAGTGCAGCCGGGGCGTATGGCATCACGATATTTTCCGGATGATGTGTCAGGTCGTTTGTCCATAAAATACAACATCTCTTTTTTAGGATTCACAAAAGTGTCGGGAAACGGATATCGTCTTTAAGACGCGATAAAAATTAACGGATTTTCGGTATATCGTATGTACCGATACCGGATTCAAGCCAGCCCTTTGTCGTTACCCATCCATGGTTGTCACCGTGCATCAGGACGTTGATGCGGTTCTTGTAACTGTTGGATCCCGGGGCAAAGATCGTCCACGAGTTTGTTGCTTCAACGCTGGCGCTGATACTGACAGACGCAGAAGGGTCTGCCGTGTAATCTGCAAACGTGCTGGTAAGATATGCAAAGCATTCCGGCGAACCCTGGCTTGTTGCCTCACCTGCGGGACACTCCACGGAATGAATATCCTGTACCGGGCGGAACAGCGCAGAATTCTCTACGGGGGAACGCGTGTCAATCAGGGCATATGTCGATGTGTTTACCACAAGCGTAATAGTGGTCGTGCCGGCGCTCCCGTTTATGGCCGCCTCACCGATTGTCGGGGCATTGACTTTTAACAGCGTAGCTTTTCCCGTATCATAGAGCGTATATGTCCAGTCTGCCGGGACTCCGGTGATTTTTTTGCCGCTGATTTCTGCAACCACCGGTGAGTTTCCCTTCAGGTCTGCGGGAACCGGTAAGAACAACGTGACATTTGAAAGGACAGAATCCGTCGTAATATTGCAGGTGTAGGTATACGTACCGGTAAGCGAATTTTTGTATTTCATATCGATATATGTCGTGTAGGAAACGACACCGACAAATAAGACAAGAATGATGACAAAAAGCCCCAGCGTGATTTTTACAATCTTATCCATAATTCCCCCTCTGGTGCTGGATTCCGGACCGGCAGGCATACTGACAGCCCGGAATTTTTTGGCACGATATTATACTAATTCAAGGACACAGGAGAAAAAGCATTGGTTGTTTGTGACAGGTGTACCGTAAACCAAAAAAACAGCATGACTATATGGTCCGGTGCCGATCATATTGACATGGAACGCCGTCCCGCCCTCGTCCTTGCAAATGCCCGGCTTCCTTCTGGCCGGACGGCAGATATTACAATCCGTGATGGCCGGCTCGACCACGTTGGTGCCGGGGCAACTGCTGACCGGGTAATAGATTGTACAGGTCTTTTTGTCCTGCCGGCAGCGGTGGATGTCCATGTCCATATGCGGGGCGGGAACCAGTCGGCAAAGGAGGACTGGACGACCGGAAGCAAAAGCGCTATTGCCGGCGGAGTGACCGTCGTTATCGACCAGCCAAACACGGTCCCGCCGCTTTCGACACCGGAGACGTTTCTTGCCCGTGTATGCGAGGCGCAGGAAAATTCATTCTGTAGTTTTGCAATAAACAGCGCGGTTACCCCGGATACGCCGTTTGAAAAGATGTGGACGGCAGGCGCAATGGCCTTTGGTGAAACCTTTTTTGCGCCGTCAAGTTACGGTGAGGCACTGGGTGCCCCGGAACTTTCCCGTGCGCTTGACCGTATCGGGGCACTTGGTGGACTTGCCACCATTCACGCAGAAGGCGTATCCCCCGGTAATGATACTGACCTTGCCGCCCACGACAGTCTGCGTTCTCCGGAACGCGAACGGGAAGCCGTTCTCGCAGTGCAGGCAAGTAATACAAGCGGGTGCCGGATCCATTTCTGCCACATGAGCACGGCAAAAGCGATCGATACCGCACGGGGAACGGTTGAAGTGACGCCGCACCACCTGTTCCTTTCCCGTGAAAAAGCAGAGATTACCGATACACGGTTCAAGGTTAACCCACCGGTCAGGAGTGAGGATGAGCGAAAGGCACTTTGGGCACGCTGGGACCGGATTGACATGATCGCATCAGACCATGCCCCGCATACGAAGGCGGATAAATCCCGCCCGTTCCCGGATGCACCTTCAGGAGTCCCGGGCGTTGAAACCATGGTGCCTCTCCTTATGGCAGAGGTTCTTGACCGGCGGATTACCCTGCCCGCCGTAATCCAAAAGACCTCGACTGCACCGGCTGGACTCATCGGAATTTTGCCGTCGGGTTTTGCACCCGGGGACCGGGCAGACTTTGCACTCTATCCCCGGACTCCGGTAAAGGTGGAGCCGGAACTCCTGCACAGCAAATGCGGCTGGACTCCATATGAAGGATTTAAGGCGGTCTTTCCCCTGATAGTAATCCGGGGCGGGGAGGTTGTATATGATCAGGGAGAGTTCTGTCGCACAGAACCGACCTGGTTTGCCGGCAGGGGCTATATTCCTGAAAGCCGGACCTGAATTGCGCGGGGAACGAATGCGGTTCCTATATACAAGGACAAAAAAATTTACCGGGTTTAGTCCACGAAACGCTAAAGAGCCCGGAGAACAGATCAAGAAGGGTGCCGATACAGCGCACCCATAGGTCCCCGGGTGATCGATTGGCAAGTGCCTGGACGTGATCCATGGGACAACCCGGGTGCGCGACAGGCATCGCCCGGCCGAGGGTTTTATCCACCGGTGAAGTACGGCAGCAGCCACTGGTGATCCGCGTGTGTTTAAGCCGGGCGACACTTCCTTTCATGACAAGAGGATTACTTCATGTCAACAATGGCAGATGCGCTTTTTGATGACCGTAACGGCACGCTGGTGGTCATTGAAGTCACTCCCAACGCAAAATCAGATCTTTTTCCTGCAGGATATAACGAGTGGCGAAAAGCAATCGGCTGCCGGGTTACCGCCCCGGCTGTTGATGGCAAAGCGAACAAAGCGGTGATCGCGCTTATCAGTGCCACAATCGGGGTGCCGATCTCTTCAGTAACTCTTGTTTCCGGGCAGACGTCATCCCAAAAAAAAGTAAGAATCGCAGGTGTCACAAAGGCCCGGCTGGCCGGGCAGCTTTGTGCGGATCCAAACATTAAATAATCCGGCAAATCCCGGATGCAAAAACCGCCAGTCCGGATTCTCGTTTTTTCTCGTAAAAATTGCTGGAAAAGAACCTACACTTTAAGTAATTTCGAATGTTATATATATTTTATACCTATGATCAGGCATTACATCCAGCGCATGATACATGGGGGTGCGTTTACGTGTATTCAACGGATACTACCAAGTACCTTATTCACATCAGCCTCACTGCAGAGGGGGTGGTCGAGAAACCTGACGTAGTCGGTGCCATTTTCGGGCAGACTGAAGGGTTACTCGGCGAAGATTTGGATCTGCGGGATCTCCAGAGGACCGGACGTGTCGGCAGGATTGACGTCCAGATTACAAGCAAGAAAGGAGAGACAACAGGAGAAATACTAATCTCTACCTCTCTTGACCGGGCAGAAACAGCCATTCTTGCCGCATCGCTTGAGACTATCGACCGCGTCGGCCCCTGTGTCGCTCATGTTGAGGTTAGCTCAATAGAAGACATCAGGGTCAGCAAACGCAGGAAAATTGTTGAGCGCGCAAAAGAGATCCTTGTCGAACGGTTTGAAGACGGTGCAATCGACAGTGACGAACTGCTTGACGATGTGCGCCAGACGATGAGGATCGAGAAGGTCGGCACAATTGGGGACGAAAAACTGCCGGCAGGTCCAAACGTCCTTGAGTCTGATGCGATCATTATCGTTGAAGGCCGGGCAGATGTCATCAACCTTTTAAGATACGGTATCAAGAATGCGGTGGCCGTTGAGGGGACAAAGATCCCAAAATCAGTCGTTGACCTTTGCGAAAAGAAGACCACGACTGCATTTTTTGACGGTGACCGTGGCGGAGAACTGATCTTAAGGGAACTTTTACAGGTGGCAGACATTGATTATGTTGCCTTTTCTCCCCGCAACAAGAGCGTTGAGGACATGACCAGAAAAGAGGTCATCAAGACGCTGCGGAACAAGGTGCCGGTCGAATATGTCCGCGACCAGTACTTCGAAGATACTGCTGAAATCCCGGCAGACCTGCCACGATTATCCCGTCCGGCACCTGCTACTGAAAGTGCGGATCGCAGCGAGGCTGAAAGCCGGGCCGGCGCAGGACAAAAGAAAGGAAAAGAAGGCGTTTCCAAAACGCCCGTTACAATCCGGGATCACATGGAAGACGTGAAAGGCAGGAATGTCGCCCGGTTCTTAAACGAGGAGATGGTGGTGATCAGGGAGATCCAGTCTGACGAGGTAGAAAAAGCCGTCGATACACTGGAGACTCCTGCGGCAGGTCTCATCGTTGACCGATCAGTTGACCAGAAACTGCTCGACCGGCTGGTCTGGAAAGGGCTGGAATACGTTGCAGCGAAAGATTTCAAAGGAATTATAAAAAGACCTTTAAACATCCGGTTAATGAAAATGAGTTCGTAAAACCGGATTCACACAAATTTATTTATGCCGGGTCTGCACCATGTAAAAGATTGGTGTGGAAGTATGCACAAGGAAGAACTGATCACGCTCCACAAGATCCTGTATGAGGTCAAGGACTATTTTGAAGAAGTTAACCCGGATCTGAAATTTTCACAGTATAGCGCGTTGAAGATCACACCTTCCCAGCTGCACAAGAGCAAACTTGAGCATAAATATGCCATTTTTGTGCTGGGAAATGAGATTGCAAATGCTATGAAAGATGTCGATTATACGTCATCCTCACGGATCTCGGCACGCATGAAAGACCTTGCAGAAAAAACACTCAAGGAAATGGATTACGCTTAGTATTTTTTATCGTTTTTTACTTCAGCATGCATTTGAAAATACGTACATAATCGTTGCGATTTTTTAGTTCTTCCTTACAAGCCATGCTGCGGTTCGCACAGATACCGTAACGTGCCGGGCTTTTTTTAATTTCCTTGTGACTGGCATAATGCTATATAAAAGACAGGTGCATCAATCGCTCATGCGCTACTATCCGGATCCGGACCGGGACCTCGATATCAGCGAGGTAAACCGTGTAGTTGAGGCTGCATTTGCCGAGCATGGGAACGGTCGCGTTCAGATGCCCCCCAAACTGTATGTCACCCTTCCCGCCGGTGATTTCCGTACAATGCCGGCATATCTTCCGTCGCTTGGAATGGCAGGCGTAAAAATTGTAAACGTCCATCCGGATAACCCGTCAGTGGGGCTTCCGACGGTAATGGCACTGACTGTCATTCTTGACCCGGCAACCGGCCGGCCGACTGCCATCCTGAATGCAACCCGGCTCACGGATATGCGAACGGGAGCAGCCGGGGCTGTTGCAGCAAAATACCTTGCGCCAAAAAAAGACTGTGTCCTTGGGGTCATCGGCACCGGCCGACAGGCAGAAGCGCAGGTGCGGGCGACGGCACAGGTGCTTTCCCTCACTAAAGTCCGGGTATGGAGCCGGGATTCTGCCCATGCTGAATCGTTTGCGGCACGTCTTGCACCATTTGATACGGAATCAGTATCCCTGGAAAAGGCCTGTGACTGTGATGTTCTTGTCACTACGACCCCCTCACGTGTCCCGATCGTGAAGGATGAATGGATACATGAAGGCACGCATATCAATGCGATTGGTGCTGATGCGCCGGGAAAAGAAGAACTCGATCCTGCAATCCTGCACCGGGCAAGGGTCTTTGTCGATGATCCGGCACAGGCGTTTCATTCAGGAGAGATTAATGTACCGATCAGCAGGAAACTCTACGAACCCTGGATGATCGCCGGCACCCTTGGCGAAGTTGTGACCGGCAAACGAAAGCGTGATCATGCGGATGAAATCACAATATTTGACTCCACCGGGCTTGCCATTCAGGATTTGGCAATTGCTTCCCTTGCAATACAGCAGGCAACGGGTATGGAACTGCCGTTTTTATAATATCAGGTTCTTTTTGGTTCCTGTAAAAAAACACATTAACCCTTAAATATCCGGAATGTACGATAGGGATCAACGATTATTCGTCTGACATATACCTGATTGCCGGATTTGTCCTTTGATCTCCCGTTATGAACATGGCAAGTATTTGTCCGCTTCAACATGGCAAACCCTGTAAAAACCATTTTTATAACAGGCCACCCCCACCCGATTCTGATTGAGGGGGGTATCATCCTTCGCACCAGAAAATAAAGTGGGGGGTGGGGGGTGGGGGGGGCACCCTTGATCTACATCGCCCTGAGGGTCACCCCCTCCATATTGCATGAAAGGTGACCCCCTTCTTTTGTTGATACGGGAGGGGGTGTCATACATTTTCCCGGAAAACGCGGTGGGGGGGCAGGGGGGTCCCGAATTTTTTTAAGAAGGGGACAACCCCCCTTGCCGTATATACAAAAAAGTTACCTGCAACTTGCAGTCCCCGTAAAAAACCGTAATCTGAACCGTGAATTAAAGGGGTCACCCACAGCGATGAAAAAGTGGCATAGTGGTGTTACGCGCCAAAAAATTGTGAAATAAGTTTTTGCAAAACTAAAAAAAATGTAAAAGATTACGGCTGCTGTTTTGCGTATTTCTTCCATACCTGTTCGCGGTACACCGGGCCGCTGTTGTAGGTACAGAACGGAATAAGTCTGCCATCCGGCGTTGCATAGTGGATGCAGCACCGCTGGACACGCTCGATATCGTAGTTATACCGGTCCATGAAATGCATCGTCCCGATGAAAAGTGCATTCCAGTGGAATTCACGGAGCGCATCAAAGTTCTGGCCAATCAGCGTCTTTCCAATCAGCTTCCAGAACTCGGCGGTGTTTCCTTTCTCGCCTTTCTTGAACGATGCGTGAAGTTCCTTGACACCTTCGAGCAGCGTGGCATACTTGTTAATGGTGCCGCCTTTCTTGAGCTTGTCGGACATCTCTTCGATTGCCTCAAACAGGCTTTCCACGTCGACCATCCGGGTCACCGGGGTCATCCCGTCTTTTGTAACAAAGACATAGGTTGCAGCCCCGCAGTGCTCGTGTGCGGTAAAGCGCACCTGGGGCTTGCCGGTATAAGCTTCCACAAGATCTGAGAACGGCAGGACACAGGGGACCGGATAAAAGTCAGTCTTTTTTAATACCCCTTTTGTCTGGGACTCGATATTTCCAACCAGTTCGGGGATTGTGATCCGTTCCTTTTCAAGATCTTCATCCTTTGCGGCACCGGTAAATGCCACGGGCTGGAAGTTTACTCCCCTTACAATCGAGATATGTTCTGCGGCAAATTTAATGATCTCCGCGACTTCCTGATCGTTTTTACCCTTGATTATGGTGGGTACAAGCACAACGCCAAGACCGGCTTTATTCAGGTTCTCCAGCGCCTTTAAGTGGATCTTTAAGAACGGGTTTGTTGCCGGCGTAACGCCATCGAAATGGAGATAGACTGTCGAAAGCCCGGCATCCTTGAGCTGCTGGGCAAGTACCGGGTTGTTTGCAAGTTTCACTCCGTTTGTTGCGATCTGGACCTGCGGGAAACCCAGTTCCTTTGCCTTTTTGATAATATCGACAAGGTCATCCCGCATGGTCGGCTCGCCGCCGGAGAACTGCACGGCCGGAGTTGGCACGGGCTTTTCGTTCCGGAGCATCTGCATCATGCTGACGACTTCGTCAAAAGTCGGTTCGTACACAAACCCGCATGCACGGGCGTTCGCGAAACAAAAACTGCAATCGAGATTACACCGGTTGGTCAGGTCGATATTTGCAAGGAGCGTCCCTGAATGGTGGTTGCTGCACAGACCACACGCGGTAGGGCATACATCCGATGCCACCGGGTTCTGTGGATTGGTTACGCCCCGGCCAATCGCATCGTAATGTTCAAACCGGTGATACATTTCCGGATCTGACCAGTAAATATGCCGGAACAAACCGTGCTTCGGGCACGTCCTCACGATCCAGATCTTGCCCTCTTCTTCTACGATTGCCGCTTCCAGAACTGAACCACAGACTGGACAAAGGCTGCGTGTTTTCTTGATTTCCATGTAATCCACCCGATGCAGCAATGACAGGTTTTTCCCTTTTTAGTAACCTTAATCTTTTAATCTGCACTTTATTAGAGGTATTGGAGTGCTACATTATTAGTGTGGAGTCATTCATAATACCATTGCTCACCACGTTGCTCGCCGCCTTCTGGATCATGGTCCCTGCCTACATCCCAAACCCTGTCGCGGCACTCTGCGGTGGGGGGACACCGATCGATTTTAAGAAAAATTATTCCGACGGCAAGAGGATTCTTGGTGACGGGAAGACTTACCGGGGTCTTGTCTGCGGCGTATCAGCCGGTATTGCCGTTGGCGCACTGCAGATCTGGCTTGCCGGCACCTGTAACTGGGATTTTCTTCCGCAACACACGGCAGCTTCAATTATCCTCCTCTCGCTCGGTGCGCTTCTCGGGGATATGGCAAAGAGTTTTGTAAAACGGAGAATCGGAAAAAACCGTGGAGAAGCATGGCCGGTTGCCGACCAGTACGACCTTGTAGCCGGTGCGTTTGTCATGATGCTTATCTTTGACCCGGCGTGGCTGTTTGCCAATATCACATGGCAGATCCTTATTGTAATCATTATCCTGACTCCTATCCTCCACCGTTCAGTAAACATTATCGGGTACCTGTTGGGCGTAAAAAAAGAACCCTGGTGAACTTTCATGAATGCACTTGCAGATCTCCTAATAAGATTCAAAGCCATCGAATTTGGTGACTTTACCCTTGCTTCCGGAGCAAAAAGCCGGTATTATGTCGATGTGAAAACCGCGGTGACACACCCGGAATTTTTGTCTGCGATAGCACAGGAGATAGTAAAAAAATACGAGTTTGATGTCGTGGCCGGAGTTGCCGTAGGGGGAGTACCCTTAGCGGTTGCAACAGCGCTTGCCGCAAAAAAACCCTTTGCAATAATCAGGGCTGAAGAAAAAGACCACGGCAAGAAGTCGCTCATTATCGGGGATGTCAAAGGTAAAAAGATCCTTTTGGTTGAGGATGTCACAACATCGGGGGGATCAGCCCTTTACGGGATCTCGACGCTGAGGAATGCCGGGGCACAGGCTGACCGTGTTGTGACCGTTGTCGACCGGGAGCAGGGCGCAGCAGCAATGCTAAAAGACAATAAGATCGAACTCTGCCCGCTTGTGCGGGTAAGTGAGATCCTCTGACGTTTTTGTCCGGATAGCGTAAACCATTTTTAAACAAACGACCCATGTGATGGATAATGAAGATCCTCGTTGTTGGTGGAGGGGGACGGGAACATGCCATAGCAGTTGCACTCTCCCGCAACAGCGAAACCGAGATCTATTCTGTAATGGCAAAGCAGAATCCCGGTATCGCCCGCATCGCAAAGAAAATCTGTCTGGTAAAGGAGACGGATATCGACCGGATCGTTGCGTTTGCCAGAGAGACCGGGGTCACCCATGCATTCATCGGCCCTGAAGCGCCGCTTGAAGCCGGCATTGTTGACCGGTTGTCTGCCGCAGGTGTGGCATGTGTCGGCCCGACAAAAGCTGCCGCACGGATTGAAACCGATAAAGCGTTCTGCCGGGACCTGATGGCCCATCATCATATCGATGGCAACCCGGCATACCGGGTCTTCCATAATGCCGCTGACGCAATCGCGTTTGTGAAGGATCATGACGGCGATCTCGCCATCAAGCCCATCGGACTCACCGGGGGGAAAGGGGTCCGGATCATGGGAGAGCAGGTGGATCGTGCCGGCGCCATAGAATATATCAAAGAGATTAACGGGGATGTCGTTCTTGAAGAACGGCTGAAAGGCGAGGAGTTCACGTTACAGGCTTTTGTTGACGGGTTCCATATTGTCCCCATGCCGCTCGTGCAGGACCACAAACGGGCGTTTGACGGCGATACCGGGCCAAATACCGGGGGAATGGGGTCGTACTCGATGCCGGACCACATGCTTCCTTTTGTGAGCAGGAAAGACCGTACCGCCGCCCTTTCCATCATGGCATCGGTTGTCGCCGCGATGGCAAAAGACGGGTATCCCTATAAGGGAATCCTGTACGGCCAGTTCATGAATACGGCACAGGGCCCGAAAGTCATAGAATTTAATGCACGGTTTGGCGATCCTGAGGCAATGAACGTGCTCACGCTCCTCTCGTCCGATCTATGCGATGTAGTGACCGGGATTACAGAAGGAACTCTTAGTGCATCAAAGGTTACTTTCGAGCACGCGGCAACGGTCTGCAAGTACCTTGTGCCCGCAGGCTACCCTGCCTCCCCCCAGTCAGGTAAACCACTCGATCTGGGAAAGACCGGGGATGCAATCCTTTACTATGCAAATGTAGAGGAGCGGGACGGAAAACTCTTCACGCTCACATCCCGTACGCTTGCGTTTGTGGGAAAAGCAGGCGACCTTGCAACAGCAGAAAAGATCGCAGAACATGCAGCTTCGGCAGTACAGGGAAGTGTCCACTACCGCCGGGATATTGGAACACCGGCGCTGCTTGACCGGCGGATTGCTCATATGAAGGAATTGCAATGAAGAAGGATTTTCTATCCATTCTGGATATCAACAAACAAGAGCTCGACGAAATTATTTCCGGCGCCGAGCGCCTGAAGCGCCAGAAGCGGGCGGGTGTGCCCCATGAGTTGTTGCGCGGCATGTCCCTCGCGATGATCTTTGAGAAGTCCTCCACCCGGACACACATCTCGTTTGAAGTGGGCATGCACGAACTCGGCGGCCATGCCCTTTTCTTAAACGCGAAGGATCTCCAGATCGGAAGAGGAGAAGAGATCCGCGATACCGCACGGGTTGTTTCCCGGTATGTCTCCGCGGTAATGATCCGCGCCTACCGGCACAGTACTATAGTAGAACTTGCAGCAAATGCCACAGTCCCGGTCATCAACGGGCTTTCCGATATTGAACATCCCTGCCAGCTGCTTGCCGATATCCTGACCATTAGGGAGCATTTCGGTGAAACAAAGGGTATCCGTGTCGCATGGGTGGGAGACGGGAACAATGTCTGTAACTCACTTGTCCTTTCAACAGCCCTCACCGGTATGGATGTCACGGTTACAAGCCCGAAGGGATACGAGGTGGCGCCGGAGCTGATACAACAGGCCCGCAGCCTCGGAGGGAATGTCAGGACGGTACAATCACCGGCTGATGCAGTAAAGGATGCGCAGGTGATCGTTACCGATACCTGGATCTCGATGGGTGATGAAGCTGAAAAGGAAAAACGCCTCGCCGCATTCAAAGGATATACGGTAAATGATCAGCTCCTCAAACATGCGGACCCGGATGTCCGGGTGCTCCACTGCCTGCCAGCCCACCGGGGAGAGGAGATTACCGGTGAGGTGCTTGACGGGCCAAAGAGCCTTGTTTGGGACGAAGCGGAAAACCGCCTGCACGCCCAGAAAGCGCTGCTGGTAAAACTTCTCAAGAGATAAAAAAAGGGTTCCTGAGTTATCGGAATAACCGGTGTTATTCCCCGATAAACGCACGGACTTTTTCGATCATATATCTTTCAATCTGTTCTGCCACTTCGCGTTTTGCACGGAATGCCAGAAGTTCACGCTCATCTCCTTCCATGTTGGCAAAGCTGAGCTTCTCTTTTCGTTCAATTACATCAATATCGAACTTTTTTGCGACATCAAGAATGATCGAACGGGGTACTCCGGGGGGAATAAGGACGTCGTAGAGCGGTTCTTCCTGGGTATCGGTGTTAATGTTCTCCTGGGGATTCATTTCGTCTGACATTGTTGATATCCTCCTATTTACCAATTTTGATCCGGCGGCTCATAATACAGGGCCCGCCCCGGACTCCGCCAATGGGATTTTTAGGCTTTCCAAGGGAGTTCATGCAGCGCCCCATCAGGGAGGCTCCCCGGGCAAGACCGTCATCCACAAAGACAAGGTGGTCGTTTGGATCATCATAGAGGTTGCGCCCAGTGATTCCTTCGAGGATATACTCAGGCTTTCGTCCGGAAATCGCCGCACGCCCGGTAAACCCGATTGATGAATTCCGGGGGACAAGGTGCTCTTCAACGGCAACATCGATGAGCCGTAGCGCCATCCTCGAACATACCCTGTCGACAACTTCGTTTAATACCGAAAGATTGTAGTTTTTGTGGATTTCGGCACCGATCTCAAGCAACTTATCGAGATCGCTGCTGTTTACCCCGCAGTCGCACCCGATCATCGCAATATTGGACTCCTTTGCAAGTTTTGCATTGACCGGGACACGTCCGAACCGGTCGCGATCCGAAGGAACTATCCGGATATCGATATGTTCATGGCACCGGTTCACAAAATCCTCGATAACCCGGCGGTTGCCGCCCGAGAAAAAACCGCCGGTCACGCTATGCTCGCCAAAGATATCAAGCGCTGTCCCGGTCCGTTCCTGCACAAGGCCGGTCCCCCGGACAATTGCATCGGGGATTGCCCCGGCAAGGCCGCAGAAGTTCCCGATGGTCTTTGCAAACGGATTTGGATCGTCGGGGGCAACATCGCTTGTAATCCGCCCGTCAAGAGTCGTCCCGAAATCTATGGATATACAGGGATTCCGGAAATCTACCGGAGTCCATTTTGCCCCTTCCTTGATCCCGGCCATCGCAAGCTCTCCTTCCATCTCGTTTGCAACCATCTCGACACCGGTCGAACCAACGGGGGGAATCACACCGGCAACAGCACCGATAAAAACGACTTTGTCGGCAAAACTGAACGGCTGGAGTTTTTCAGACTGGTTGGCCTTTGTCATGGGGGGTGTCATCTTCTTTGGCGGGACACCACCCATCAGGCAGCCGTTAGCAAGGGCAATAACAAAATCCCCGACCTGGTCCGGGGACTCCATTTCTGCTACTACGCCGGTACTGCGGACGACAAAATCAAGGTCTTTTTGGATATCGAGGTGCGCATCCCTGTGGCACCTGATGAGTGTATCCTTCACGAGCTCTGTTACTGCCTCACGTGAGAGTTTTGTCCCGTCAAGCGTCTCACCGAAGACCTCTTCGCCGGGCTTTGGCGGCCGGATATCACGGCTCATGCTTACAGTCTTATTGATTACGTATGACTTGCCGGTTTCCAGGCTCACGCCGGTAAGGATGCATTTTGTTGTGGTATTACCCATTTCAACAGAGGCCACAATAAAATAGGGCTTGTTTTTGTATTCCGGGATCTGCATACCGGCACCGTGCACGATCGATGGCGGGGCAGGACTTTCAACGATATGGGGGTGTGGCTTAAACAGACGGTTGAAAAAACTGGCGCACATATTCTAACGATCTGGTTGTTACGGGAAATAGGTTTTCTTTTTGTAATGCCCTGAACAAAAAAAAAAGAAAACCGAGTGTGACCGTTCCAGAAAACGTGACTTATTTTCTGCCGGCCTTTTTCTGTTTCATCGCGTGGACAAGGCGAGCCTGGAGCCCGAAGTACTGGGACACACCAATTGCGTGGCACTGGTCGATGGATGCGCTGTCAAAGGAGACAAGATCCCCTGAGTAAATTGCCTGCGGTGAACTGCGGCCAAGCACCCGGACGCTGCCCTTGTAGAGTTCGAGGTCAACGTTACCGTTTACCCGCTCCTGTGTTGAGTCAATAAAGGCGTTGAGAGCCGCATAGAGAGGTTCATAGACAAGACCTTTGTATGCCAGTTCCGACCACTTGTCGTCCACCAGTCTCTTGAATGCCAGTTCCTGACGTGTCAGTACCAGTTTTTCAAGATCGTTGTGAGCAGCAAGAATAACCGTCGCCGCCGGGTGTTCATAGTTTTCCCGCGCCTTAAGGCCGAGGATACGGTCTTCGATCATGTCGTTCCTGCCGACACCGTGCTTCCCGGCAAGGACATTGAGTTTCTGTATCAGGTCATAGCCGGAGAGTTTTTTCCCGTTTACTGCAACCGGGATGCCGCCTGCAAACGTGAGCGTGATCTTCTCGGGTTTTGCCGGGGCTTTTTCCGGGGATACTGTCCAGAGATAGATCTCCTCCGGCGGGTGGAAATCCGGCTCTTCAAGCCGGCCGCCTTCGATACTCCGGCTCCAGCAGTTCTCGTCCATGCTCCACGGTTTGCTCTTTTTGACCGGGACCGGGATCTTGTGCTGCTTTGCGTACTCAATCTCCCAGTCACGGGTCAGGTTCTGCTCCCGGATCGGAGCGACGACTTCAAGGCCGGCTGCCCGGATAATAAAATCAAAACGGAGCTGGTCATTTCCTTTCCCGGTACACCCGTGGGCAATCGCACCTGCCTTCTCCTTTTTTGCGATCTTCACAACTTCTTCTGCAATCAGGGGCCGGGCAAGAGACGTGCCCATCGGGTAACCTTCATACGACCCGTTTGCCTTGATTGCGGGGAAGATGTGTTCGTCGACAAACCTCTTCCTGACATCGATCGTGTAGTGGCGGTCGGCAAGTTTCTGGCCTTTTTTTGTCGCCACATCGATTTCTTCATCCCGCTGGCCAACGTTGACGGCGACAGTGACCACGCGGTCATAGTCATACCGTTCCTTTAAAAGAGGAATACAGATGGAGGTATCAAGACCTCCGGAATATGCAAGAACGATAGTACCTTTTCCCATGATAGATACTTCCTGTTGTCAGATCATCTGGTTGGACGTCTCACCATATATTTGCTGAGGCGGACTCATGAGTCCTGCCATTTTTTTAATTGTACTAACCCGGACTATCAGGGTAATAGAAACGCCCGGACAGGTAACACAAAAACTACGTAAAATGTAACGTGGGGGTACGTTAATGTCCCGACTCATTAAAAACGCAGAGTCGAAAAAAAATGACGATCTCTTTCTTTTCGCGGTTGTTGGTATATTTGCAATCTTGGGTATAGGGATAATGAGTATAGCCGGCCTATACAGCCAACAGCAGGTCCAACATGTACAGGTTTTATCTGCCGAACCGGTCACGACATCGGTCCCAAATGTAGTACCCACACCGGCATACCCCGCCAGTATTGAGTTCACGGTTTTTTCAACGACATTAGCCGACGGGCACTATTCGGTTTACACAACCACCGGACAAACCCTGTATTTACCAGACTTTTATTCATGGAATTCTCTGTTGCCGCATGATACCTATACTGCAACCATCACCGGTATTGAAACAAATGGTGCGCTTGATGTCGGCACAGTCTATCGGGGCTTCCCGCTTGTAGCGGTATCTGCGTTACCGGGAGGCATGCCGGCATCGCCATATCCCTACATCGTTGAGTTTACGGTCATGTCAACGGGAGTGACAAACGGGCATTATTGTGTTCGCACAACTGCGGGGAAAAAACTGTATTTACAGAATTATTCTTCGTGGAATTCATTGGTCCCGGGGGACACCTATACTGCCATTATCGCCGGGATAGCGGTTGACGGTGTATTAGAAATCGGACCTGTAATCCTGATTTCAGATAATAATTCTCAGGAAAATACATACCCGGAATCTCCACAAAAAAACAATGTGAAGGAACTGCCACAGAACTGGATAATCCGGGGCTCATCGTATACCGGTACTGTGACACTGAACCCGGATGGCACCGGATCCGCTAAAATTGATCATTACCCGAAGATCTGGTTCCAGTACACAATTCCGGCGGGGGGTATGGATGGTACGGCAACGTCCGGTTTCTGGTCGGTTCCTTTTACCTATGATCCGGTTAATAATGTGATTACCTCACCAAAGTATCCCGGTGCAGAACTGGTACCTACAGAATAGACATTATCGGTTTTTTTTCAGGTTGCAGCATATCATCACCAGTCATCCTGTGATACTATTTACGGGAATGACAAAAATCCAATCTCCGGACCGCTTACCTGATTAAAGCGTGAAACCACGGGTCCGTATAAACTGATGACGCCAGAGTTTTCTGATCTTTTGACAGATTCCAAAAAAAACGGGATAAAAAAGAAACGACGAATCTAGTTCACCAAAATTATTTGAGATAATGGCTGAGTGGTTCGAGGGTCATCTTCTCGCGCTTGATCGCATCAATCGCAAGCGCTGCCGCACGTGCTGCCTGGAGAGTCGTTATGTACGGGATGCCGAAATCCACTGCCGCCCGCATAATCTGGTAGTGGTCCTGGCGGGACTGCCGGTCCTGCGGGGTATTGATGATAAGCTGGATCTCGCCGTGGTGCATCATGTCCAGCACGTTCGGGGAACCTTCCTGCACCTTCCATACAAGATTTGCATCCACTCCCGCCTCGTGAAGATAATCGACGGTTCCCGCTGTGCCGTACAGGGTAAGACCGTGATCGCGCAGGCTCCGGGCGATTGGGATTACCTCCTCTTTCTGCTCGATATTGACCGAGATAAAGACATTGCCCTTAAGAGGCAGCTCGTTGTCTGCTGATATGCAGGCCTTGTAAAAAGCAAGCCCGAAATCATAATCGATACCCATGACTTCCCCGGTACTCTTCATCTCCGGCCCAAGCATCGTATCGACACCGACCAGTTTGTTGAATGGCAGGAGCACCTCTTTTACTGCGACATGCTCGATTGTCTTTTCATGGAACCCGAGCTCGTGCAGTTTCTTTCCAATCATGACTTTTGCCGCAATCTTCGCGATGGGGAGACCGGTTGCCTTAGAGACAAACGGGACGGTGCGGCTTGCACGCGGGTTTGCCTCAATGATATAGACCACGTTGTCCTTTACTGCCATCTGGATGTTGACAAGACCCACAACACCAAGCCCAAGCGCAATCTTTCTGGTATATTCCCGGACAGTCTCGACGATCTCTTTTGAGAGGGACTGGGTGGGAATGACACATGCAGAGTCACCGGAATGGATACCGGCCTGCTCGATATGTTCCATGATACCGCCGATAAGCACGTCTTTCCCATCACAGACCGCATCGACATCGAGCTCAACAGCGTTCCGCAGGTATGAATCGATAAGCACCGGGTGGTTCTGGCTTACCCGGACTGCCTCTTTCATGTACGTCTCAAGTTCCGAGGTATCGTGGACAATTTCCATTGCCCGGCCGCCCAGTACGTAGGAGGGCCGGACAAGCACCGGGTAACCAATCTTCTCTGCCGTATGGCGGGCTTCTGTTTCGGAATATGCAGAACCGTTTGCGGGACTTGGGATTTTCAGTTTGTTTAAAAGGCTGCTGAACCGGTCACGGTCCTCGGCAATATCCATTGCATCGGGAGATGTACCAAGAATCTTTGTGGGAAAACCCAGTCTCTGTATCTCCTTTTCAAGGGGGACGGCAAGGTTAACCGCATTCTGGCCGCCAAACTGCACCATCACACCGCAATAGTCGTCGGTCCGGAGAACGTTTATGACATCCTCAAGCTGCATCGGCTCGAAGAAGAGACGGTCAGACGTATCAAAATCTGTAGACACCGTCTCCGGGTTGTTGTTGACGATATGGACTTGAACGCCCTCTTCCCGCAGCGCTTTTACCGCGTGGACTGTACAATAATCAAACTCAATTCCCTGGCCGATCCGGATTGGCCCTGAACCAAGGATGAGGACTTTCTTTCTCGCGTCCTTCACTATCTCGCTTGATTTATCCCATGTCGAGTAGAAATACGGCGTCGATGCAGGGAACTCCGCAGCACAGGTATCCACCATCTTATAGACCGGTTCCCCGACCATTTTTTCGATAGCATTCGCGTCTTTTCCGGTGAGTGCCGCAATTTCAGTGTTTGTGAACCCATATGTTTTTGCAAGGCGGATATCGGCGTCACTTCCTCCGCTTGCCAGGCGTTTTTCCAGATTAACGATGTTTTTTATTTTCTCGAGGAAAAACGGCACGATGGAGGTGAGCTGCGCAACTTCGTCAAC
Organism: Methanoregula sp.; assembly: GCA_035353675.1. GTDB lineage: Archaea > Halobacteriota > Methanomicrobia > Methanomicrobiales > Methanospirillaceae > Methanoregula. The sequence goes on from DAOQAA010000034.1 coordinate 17,837, forward strand.
GGTAAAGCCCTGCCGGAATGCATCGAAAAGGCAGTGGAACCGCTCATCGGTCGGGCGCGAGAGGATCATGCGGATTTCACTCTGGCTTGTGTGGGACCGGACATCCGTATCGATCGAACGCTTGGCCTTCATGAACGCCTCTTCAAGCGTCCTGCCGATACCCATCACTTCCCCGGTGCTTTTCATGGATGTTGAAAGCGTCCGGTCAGCGCCCTTGAACTTGTCAAACGGCCAGCGCGGCACCTTTACAACGACATAATCGATGGTCGGCTCAAACGATGCCGCAGTACACCCGGTAACCGAGTTCTTGATTTCGTCAAGGTGCAGGCCGACTGCGATCTTCGCTGCGACACGCGCTATCGGGTAACCGGTCGCTTTTGAGGCAAGGGCAGAAGACCGGGAGACACGGGGGTTGACCTCGATGACCCGGTATTCCCCGTCCTTATACGCAAACTGGATGTTACAGCCACCCTGGACATCAAGGGCACGAATAATATGGATTGCGGCGGTGCGCATCATCTGGTATTCATCATCGCGGAGCGTGAGAATTGGTGCGACAACGACGCTTTCACCGGTGTGAATACCCATCGGGTCGACATTTTCCATGCTGCAAATGATAATGCAGGTATCGGTCGAATCCCGCATCACCTCAAACTCCAGTTCTTTCCAGCCCATCACGCTCTGCTCAACAAGCACCTGGTGAATACGGGACCTGGAAAGCCCGAGTTCGACAATCCGCGTCAGTTCTTCCTTTGTCCTGCCGATACCGCCGCCTGCCCCGCCAAGGGTATAGGCCGGGCGGACAACCGCAGGGAGACCGATCTTTTCAATAGCCTCATCAACCTGGCTTAAGGTGTTGAGGATCATGCTCTTTGGGACCGGCTCGCCAATCTCGTTCATGAGATCCCGGAATTTCTCCCGGTCCTCTCCCTTGTAGATCGCTTCAAGTGGCGTGCCAAGGATCTCAACACCCTTGAGCGCGCCCATCTCGGCAAGTTCTGCCGTGAGGTTAAGCCCCGTCTGGCCTCCCATACCGGAAAGGATACCGTCAGGGCGCTCTTTTTCGATGATCTTTGCAATGATGCCTGCCCGTAACGGCTCGATATAGATCTCGTCTGCCATGTCCGGGTCTGTCATGATCGTTGCCGGGTTGGAGTTGACAAGGACAACCTTGATCCCCTCTTCCCGGAGGGAACGGCAGGCCTGGGAACCGGAGAAATCAAATTCGGCAGCCTGGCCGATCTGGATCGGGCCTGACCCGATAATCAGGACTTTTTTTATGTCTGTCCGCCGGGGCATTTATGCCAGCCTCCTGAAAAGGTCGTCAAAGAAAGGAACTTCAGTATCCAGTGGCCCGCCATGAGCTTCAGGATGGAACTGTACGGTGACAACATTGAGATCCCGGTTCTCAAACCCTTCTACCGTGCCGTCGTTGACATTCGTATAGGTGACTTTGCAGCCTTCCGGCAGGGAATCTGCATCCACGGCAAAACCATGATTCTGGGTAGTGATATAGATCTGGCCGTCTTTATACCGCACCGGCTGGTTTGCCCCACGGTGGCCGAACTTCAGCTTATATGTGTCCGCGCCAAGCGCAAGCGCGGAGACCTGGTTGCCCATACAGATTCCAAATATCGGGAGATCTCCGAGAAGGTCCTGTATGCAGCGGATTGCATCCGGTGCCTGCTTGGGGTCGCCAGGACCATTACTGATGAAAAGGGCGTCGGGCTTGCAGGCCATGATCTGGTCTGATGTGACGTTATAGGGAAAAATATACAGGTCCCCGTTCCGTTTTGAAAGACTTGTAAGCATGTTCTTTTTAATCCCGAGATCGATGACTGCAATCCGTTTGCCGGAACCCGGAATGTGGTATGGTTCTTTGCAGGATACTTCAGGGATGGGGACAATGTCACTTATTGAGGGCGTCTTTTTTGCAAGCGCCACAGCGTATTCCCCGTTATCGCTTCCAACGACAAGGGCTGCCCGCATCGTGCCGTGAACCCGGGCCTTGATCGTCAGGGCACGGGTATCGACACCGGTTATCCCAAGGAGTTTATTTTCTTCAAAAAAGGTTCTGACAGAAGGTTCATGTTCGGGTTTTTCGCAAATCTCTTTTGTGACACAACCAAGCGCACACACATGAGGGTTCTGGAAATTTTCAGGATCGACACCATAATTGCCGATCTGTGGGAAAGTAAACATGAGGATCTGCCCGAAATAACTTGGATCCGTGAGAGATTCCATGTATCCGGTCATCTGGGTATTAAAGACCAGTTCTCCTGCACATTCCCCTTTTACCCCAAATCCATCCCCTGTTACAAAGTCCCCGTCTTCAAATCCCAGAACCGCCTTCATAATGTCCATAGCTTATGTGCCGGATTAGTTATTAACGCTGATGCAAAAGACCAAAATCAGTTCCCCGGCGTACGTTGTTTTTCGCAAGTGCGGCGGATCGGAAAAATAAAAAAAACTGCTCTGTAGAAAACCTAATCCAAAATAGAAGTACCGACAACCGAAAGATCTAA